>PLOT01000088.1 GCA_003142215.1 Granulicella sp.
TTATAACTAGTGAGAATGACTAAACCAAATTCTGCATCATCTCACGACTGGCACGTTCAACTATGTTGTCAAAGATCCTGACTGACCCGCCTGAGCGGGCAGCTTTGGATCAAGGACGAACCCAACCGAAGTCAGGGCGTGTCCTCGAACTTGATGGCGCTGTGTTGATCGTCTAAGGCTTGCTGTTGCCCGAAGGCCAACCCTCAATCTCGTTCTCTTGCCCGAGATAAACCCCACATTTTACTCGGGATTTGTGCCGGTCTCTATAGATCAGACCCGGACTTTCGAGGGCCACTCAGAAGCAAGTGACGTTTTGCGCGAACCTTTTAAGGTTATCCAAATTTTGGATCTGTGTCAAGCCAAATCACGTTTTTCTGTGTAAATCATGGCTTTTCCCAACTCGCCAATCCGGCAACTACTCACCAAACCGGTATCCGTCCGAGACAAGTCAAACTAATACAATGACTTCCAGCGGATCAAAGGCTTCTCATCTGTTCGCACAGCGCAAAGATCAAAAATAACCGGACGCCCGACTCGCGGGCGCGGAGCACTCAGCTCCTAACTTCTCCGTTCAGGCGCATTTGCCCCTGAACTTCGATTCATATGCAGTGGCTTGGGTTTGGAATCCAGTCTGACCTTGCTGCTGGCCATCGACCGCGATCAAACGCTTGGACTGCGCTCCGTCGTCCCTTAGCTGGCAGATTACGGTCTCTCAACCATCCGGACCGAACCACCCTGCGGTTGCCTACTGCCCTGCGGTACCTACCGCCCAACCGATGCCGAGGTGCGAAGCAGTATCTCTCGTGCCAATTAACAATAACGTACTTCGCTGTTTGATGCAAGCCGGCGAACCGCGCCGTCCACCGTGCGTCCATCCGGAGCCTCACAAAAAGGAGCAGCAAGCCTGCGCCTCCACAAGGGTGAGCCTATGGAGAACCCGCGCAACCCGCCCAAGGCGATACACTATCCCCTGTACCCCACGCCGAGAGCGGAGACCCAATCTTGACCGACATACCAGCCACCACCCCCGACGAAAAGACCACCCCCGCAACCACCCCCGAGCCGTCCGAGCAAGAGGACCACGAGACCGCGCTTGAGTCGCTCGCCTCCATCTGCACCGTGCTCGCCCTCGGCCTCTTCGTCATGACCTTCATCTTCCAGAACTTCGAGATCCCCTCCGCCTCCATGGAGAAGACGCTGCTGATCGGCGACCACGTCCTGGTCGACCGCATCTCACTGGCGCCTCCATCGCACTGGGCTCCCTTCGTCCACCATCGCGACGTCCGCCGCGGCGACATCATCGTCTTTCTCAAGCCCCACCCCGAGACCCCCGACCTCTACCTGGTCAAGCGCTGCATCGGAATTCCCGGCGACCGCATCCATCTGCGCGATGGCATCGTATACCTCAACGGAGTCGCCCAGAACGAGCCCTACGCCGGAATGCCCCGCGACGACGGCGATCCCAGTGACGCCTACATCCCGTATCGCGACGACTTCCCCGCCGACCTTTCCGGCATCGAGGAGCAGGCCAGCCTCAACAACGCCTCCCTCTGGGCCCTCGACCTGCCCAACCACATCGTCGACGGCGACCTCGTCGTCCCTCCCGGCAGCGTCTTCGCCATGGGCGACAACCGCACCGAGTCGCTCGACGGCCGCTACTGGGGCTTCGTCCCGCGCGAGAACATCGTCGGCCGTCCCCTCTTCGTCTACTGGTCCTTCCTCACCCCCACCGACCAGATCAATAAGACCGCCTTCACCGACCGCATCGGCTTCATGGGCCACATCCTCCTTCACTTCTTCTCCGAGACCCGCTGGAGCCGCACCTTCCACATCGTCCGCTAGAGCGGTTTCACCGTAGGTCTTTACAGAAGCGATAACTGTTTGCGTGGTTTTTCCTCAAGAAAAACCACTTCGATAATCTCCGCGTGATAACAGTTATGGTGAAACCGCTCTAACCGGCAACCCGCGCAAGTCTACTCCCTTGCGACTGCTATAAGATGATCGTGATTCGCAAAACTCCGGCCCATTGCGCCAGGGAGCCACATTAATGCGCAGGTTGTTCCTTATCGCGTTATTTGTAGTCGCAATCGCCCTCGCCGCGCCTGCGCTGCATGCCCAGTTCCTCGGCGCGCCTACGCACGACGACTTCCGCGACACCACCATCCTGCGCCCGCCCGCTGGCAGCAAGGTCGCAATCATCGTCTTCGAGGACCTGGGTTGTCCCGCCTGCGCTCGCGCCCATCCGCTGGAGAGCCAAGCCGCCGAGCAGTTCCATGTCCCGCTGCTGCGCCATGACTTTCCCATCCCGGCACACATCTGGACCTTCGAGGGAGCAGTCTACGCGCGTTACATCGAGGAGAAGATCAGCCCGAAGCTCGCCGACGATTTCCGCAGCGCCGTTTTTTCCGCACAAGCGGCGATCTCGAACAAGGACGATCTTCACAAGTTCGCCCAGCGTTGGCTTCAGCAACATGGGCAGAAGATGCCCGTCGTCATCGACCCCAGCGGAGCGCTCGCCGCCAGGGTGCAGGCCGATTTCGATCTCGGCCTGCGCCTCAACGTCACGCACACGCCAACCATCGTCGTGGTATCGCGTAATAATTACCAGGTCGTATGCGGCGCGGAAGGTCTTGTAGACACCACGCAATTCATTCCCATTCTCCGCGCAGCGATCCAGCAAACAGGAACGGGTTCAGGGGCACGGGGCAGGAAATGAGTGAATCACAGATGGCAGCGCAGCCCGGCACCTCCCATCGCCGCCGCCTCGTCGTTCTCCTTGCCGCAGTCCTCACGCTTTTGCTGCTCGCGCTTCTGCCTCCTTACATCAACGTCAGCCGCCTGCAACGCCGCGTCGCGCGCAACATCAGTGCCTCGCTCGGCCGCCCGGTCCACTTCGACAACATCACCCTCAACCTGCTTCCCCTCCCAGGTTTCACGCTGCGGAACTTTGTTGTCGACGAGGACCCCGCCTTCGGTTCCGAGCCGACCCTGCGTGCCAGCCAGGTAAGCGCCAACCTCCGCCTCAGCTCACTCTGGAGCCCGCACGTCGAGTTCTCCCGCATCGCCCTCACCGACCCCAGCGTCAACCTGGTCCGCTCCGCCAACGGCCAATGGAACATCGAGGGACTTCTTCTTCAAGCCTCGCGCAACCAGGCCGCGCCCACCGCCCAGCAGTACGCCGGCCCCGCGCCCCGCTTCCCCTACATCGAGGCCAGCGGCGCGCGCCTCAACCTCAAGCTGGACCAGGAGAAGACCCCCTTCTCGCTGACCGAAGCCGATTTCGCCCTCTGGCTGCCCCAGCCGCACCAATGGCACCTCCGCCTGGAAGCTCATCCCGTACGGACCGACACCAGCCCCGCCGACACCGGCACCCTGCGCGTCGAAGCCACTCTCGGCGCACCGGACGCAGGCGCAGCCAGCACCACCTCCGACGCCCTCTCCGCCTCGCTGGCAAACCTCCCCATCGACCTCCACGGCACCTGGCAGGAGGTCCAGCTCGGAGGCCTCAGCCGGCTCCTGATCGCCGACGACGCAGGCCTGCGCGGAGTGCTCTCCCTCACCTTCAATCTCCTCGGAACCCTCGGCCGCAACACCGTCGAAACCGACTTCCAACTCAGCAACGCACGCCGCGCAGACTTCGTACCCCCCAGCCTGCTCTCCATCGAGGCAGGCTGCCATGCCATCGCACTGAATTTTTTCCACACCTTGTCCAATATCGAGTGCCACTGGCCCCCAGCTACTTCCTCCAACTCCAGCACTCTCATCCTCACCGCCAACCTCCCCGACGTCCTCCAGCCGTCCTCCGCCTCCGCCACGCTCACCCTCCCCGCGCTGCCCGCTTCCACCCTCATCGAGTGGCTCGGCGTCGCCACCTCCCGCCCGCCCACCGGCCTCACTGGCTCTGGAATCCTCGCCGGTAACATCACATGGGGAACGCCGAACCAACTCCACCCAGATTCAAAGACAGCGGGTGTCCCATCCATTCCGCGTTCGAGGAATGGGCGAGAGTCAACAGCAACACTTCCGGCCCAGCCATCTCTCACCGGCGAACTTGAGTTCTCCAACGAGTCCCTGGAGATTGACCCACTTAACCATCGATCCATTCCGCTGGGCGATCTCCTGCTCCAATCCACACCGCCTCCCGCCTCCCGCCCCCCGCGCCACCGCGGCCAGGCTCCAGCCACACCCAACTCCAGCAGCTTCGACCTTGCCCCCATCGCGCTGCCCCTCGGCGGCAAGCAGCCCGCAACCCTCGAAGGCCGCATCGACGCCACCGGCTACACCCTTCATCTCGCCGGCTCCGTCCTGCTCGACCGCCTGCTCGCCCTCGGCGACACCATTCCCCAGCTCGGCGACGGCCTCCGGCAGCTCCTTCAACCCACCACCGCCGCCGTCAGTCCTTCTCAGCCCCAGAAGCCCGCCCCCGCCGCCGTCCCCATCCACATCGACCTCACCGCAACCGGCACCTGGGGAGGCCCTCAAACCTGGAGCCAGACCGCCTTACCCCCGCCCCCCCACAGCCATCGAAGCGGCGACTGACATTCCGGGCATCCGGCAAAAACCTGTCAAGACCCCCGCCCCTCCGTTTTTTCGATAAATTACTCAATATAAACAACATAAATATTTAAAATAGTTGGCATAGTAGTTTTACTCAATCCCGTATAATAGAGGTAGTAGAGATTTAGAAGGCCGCATCGCCGCCAGCCAACGCTGACGAGCCTGCGGCTTTCGCATTTAACCAACACAACATCAACCGCAAAGGAGCTAACAATGCAGATTCATTCCGAAGGCCAGACCCATTGCTTCAAGCCCATCCCCAACCCGCGCGGCACCCAGACCGTCCCTCAGCCCAAACCGGCCACCCCGCGCTCCCCCGACGGCCGCTTCGCCCCCGAGTTCCGCTCCCACCCGCCGCAGACCAAACCGCAGGAGTAACGCTGTAGACGCGTCCTATGGCGCAGGCACGCCCGTATCCTTCGCCTTGCCAACATGCGGCGCGTGCGGAGGCGGGGTTGGAGTGAGGGTTAGTTTAGGAGGAGCCGGTGGCAGCGGCGGCAGCGGCGCGACCGTTCCCTTGTCGATGGAGAGGTCGCCGTTGGTGGTTGTGATGTGGACCATCGGGCCGCCTGCGCCCACCGATCCGCTGATGTTCTTGTGGCTCTCGCTGCCAGAGGTGGGAAGCGGAAAGTCCGTATAGATCTTCCCATTGGTGGTATTGGCCTGGACGGAGAAGTCTGCGTGCTCGGGCAGGATCAGCTTCACCGAGCCGTTGCGGTCTTCCAGGTCGATGGGCCCCAGCGGCGGTGCGGCCGTCAGGTCGATCATCCCATTGCGGTCGGTGACGGCGACGGCGCCACTGATGCGGTCGAGGCTGATGTTGCGGTTGCTGGTGGTCAGCACGAGCGGCCCCAGCGCCTGATCGGCGGAGAGGTCGGAGCGGGGGCTGATCTCAGCTTCGCCGTCCAGCCGGGCAACCTGAAAATCGGTGCGGCTGGTGTGGAAGTGGATTGTCCCGTTGATGTGCTCCAGGTGGGTGGTGCCGAAGAACTCGCCGGTGATGGAGACGGCGCCGGCGATCTCGGAGAGCGTGACATCCTGCGCGTGCCCCTCAATGGCAATGCCCGATCCCATGCTGTGCGCGGAGATGGAAGAACCTCCGCTGTTGATGTGCGCCGTGGCCGGACCGGTGATTGCGGAGAGTTCAATGTCGCCCCGGTTCGCCGTGGCGGCGACGGGTGCTTTGATGGCGGCGACGTGGATATCGCCGCGGTTGGCAGTGACGCGGATTGCCGCCGCCGCGGGCACCGTGAGCACCAGGTCGGTGCGCGCGCCATCCAGCGCGGCAATGTCGATGGAGACCGCTGAGCCTTCGCTGGCGACGGCAGGACTTAGCTGTTGCGCCTTGCTGTCGGCGTCGGGGTCCGTGCGCGCGTAGACCTGCTTGTGCTCGGAGATGTGGATCCGTCCGTCGTCGCTGGTGCCATCGATCGTCACATCGCCGCGCGGGTTCACCACGGCAAGCGAGCCGCCGGCCGGAAAGGCGAGGTCCAGCGTCTGGTCGCTCTCGTGCCGGTCGCCGAAGAGTTCGTCAAACGAGTCCTGATCGAAGTGCCAGCCTCCGTTGTCCCATCGCTCTCCGGATGTGATGTGATGTCCGATGACACCAGCAAGCACCAGGAAGAACAGCATGAGGAAGACGCCAAAGCCGACGCAGCGGCGATAGGGCGGGCGCTGGGGATCGCGCATGTGGACCTGATCGAAGGCCCACTCGGCCAGCAACACAACGCCGGCCGCCACCAGCAGCAGCGGCCACCAATGGCCATACCAGCCCCAGAAGCGACTGAGATCGAGACGGCTGGTCTCAATCAGCAGAAAGACAACGCCGATGGCGATCAGCAGGATGGGGCTGAGAACGGAGCCGCGGCGCAGGCCCCCCATCTGGGCGCGGATATGGTAGCTCCGTGCGCGGGCCGCCTCACGTTGCGCGCGCAACTGGTCGCGGTAGAACCGCCGCTGCGCCCGTGGATCGTAGCCGGGAGGCGGAGGAGGCGGAGGTGGAGGATAGCTCGCCATGATTTACCTTCCTTCCCGATCGTTGCGCGCGCCGTTGCCGGAGTCGCTGCCCGTGGAATCCTGGGCAGGCTCGCCGGGCGCAGCTTCACTGCTGCTTCCTGGCGGCGTGACCGGCGCGCTGCCCGGCTGGCCGGGACTGGCTCCGTATGGATAGGCGCAGGAACCGCCGAACCGGGTGCGCTTGAACAACAGCATCACGCCCGCCGCAATCACGAACAGCGGCCAACTGCGGCCCCAGGAGAGGATGCCGAGAACATCCAGCAGCCAGATCACGCCGGTCAGGATGACCCAGAAGGAGCAGCTCAAGGCGCGCGCAAAGCGCCACTGGTAGTACGCGCTGCCGTCGTTCTCCAGCCCATGCCCGGTGCAGATCATCTTATGCACGAAGATCCATACCCCGACGCCGATCAGAAAAATCGGCCAGAAGACAGGACGGTGAAAGAAGTGGAAGAAGCCATTGTCGCCCACCAGAAAGATCAGGCCGAACACGATCAGCCAGATCGCTGCGGAAGGGAAGCGACGGTAGTAGGGAACGTTGACATCGGCGTAGGGAGGCACGGGTATAACCGGAGGATCGGGCGGAACATAAGGATAGCTGTACGGCGGCGCGTAGGACGTGGCAGGCGGAGGAATAAAGCCTGGCGCGCAGGGATTCACAGGCGAAGTATATGGAGCCGCGTAAGGTTCCTGCGGCGTGGTTGCCGCTGCACCGCCCGTGGGTTGCGCCACGGGATCGGGGCCTGTCGCGGCTGGATACACAGTCGCGTTCGGCGCGCTGCCGGGCCACGCCTTGCCGAAGCCGAGCCGCTCCGAGAGATCGTTCAACCCAAACGGATTGGGCAGCGGAGTCCCATCGCGCCGCGCGCACGCCGTGTGGTGCGCCTCGATGGCCATATAGGCGATCCATCCGGCGACGAAGAGTCCAAAGATGTCGTTCTCGTGGGCCAGCGACACCAGCACAGCAAAGACCATCAGGTGAACGATCCCCTTGGCGTACTGCCCGTTGTACATCGCGCCCACGCCGGGAATAAATCCCAGCAGCGTGGCCAGTCCGGGGCTGGGCTCGCCCGCGCCGATGGGCGGTCCGGCGGGCAGAACGCCAGGCTGAGGATAGCCGGGGTACGGAAAGCCGACCGGCGGAGCAGCCGCCCCCACGCGCGCCGCCAGGCAGGGTTCGCAGAAGATTGAGCTGCCAACATTGCGGATGCATTCGCTGCAGACTGGCTTGCCGCAGTGCTGGCAGAAGGCGGATTGTTCACGATCGGGATGGTTTGCGCAGTTCATGCCATGCCCCTTTCTATGGGTGCGTGAATCGGGTTGCCGAAGCCTCTGCCGGATCGACTTGCGGCGACCAGGCGGCGGCTTGGGTTGAGGTCTTCGCGACGGCTGGTGCCGGGGTTGGCGGCGGGCCTCTTGCGATCGGGCTGCGTTCTGTCAGCCGGTGGTGCGGCCTTCTGGCCTCCCGAACCCGGCTGCGCGGATGGCGATTGCACGGCGGGCTGGCCGGAATTCGATGGCACGCTCTGGCTCCCCGCGGGAAGGTCGTTGTCGGCGGCGCCTTCGAAATCGTGTACCCGCGACTCCAGCTCGTAGACCACACGCAGCCCTTCGTAATACCGCACCACGCGTGCGTTCGCGTCATGATAGTCGCGCTTCAGGCTGCTTGGCCNNCAGGTCCAGCAGGCGCACGCCGGTCAGGTTCATGGTCAGCGCGATGGAGAAGAAAGCCATCGCGGCGGTCATGGCAAAGCGCGGCTGAAACACAATCTGCCCGAACGAGCTTCGCCGCATTGTGGAGGCCAAGCGCCGGCGGAAGGGAACCACGTTGCCGTAGCTCGTCGGCACGCCGTAGCCCGGCGCCACGGCAGCCACGCCGCCAAACAGCGGCGACCGGCCCAGCGTCGCGCCCGCTGCTCCCGCCTGTTCGGAAACCACCCGGCCTGCGTAGCCTTCGGCCCCGCCGGTCTCGGCCAGAATCCGTTCCAGCAGCTCCACCGGAGGCTCTGGCCGTGGCGCGCGCAGCATCTCCAGCCATGCGGCACCGCGCCGCGCGTCGGCCAGTATCTGGCTGCACGGCCCGCACTTGGCCACATGCGCATCGAAGCGTTCCTGCTGGTCAGCGGCCAGCGTCCCATCCAGCGCGTCGGCCAGCCGGGCCTCGCACTCGGCGCACTGCCCGCCGTCGCCGACTGTCTTCTCCCCGAACCGCAAAATCTTCGGGCTGCCGAACTGTCTCGCGTCTGCCACTTAAACCACCTGCCCTTCTATACGATGCAAAAGCCTTGCAAGTTCCCCTCGTCCCCGGCTGATTCGGCTCTTCACTGTACCCTCGGGGATGCGCAGCACCTGCGCAATCTCCTTGTAGTCCATATCTTCCATGTCGCGCAGGATCACCGCCTCGCGCAGCTCCGGCGACAATTGCGCCAGCCCCTGCTGAATCCTCACCCGCAACTCCATCCCCGCCGCGTGCGCCTCCTGCGAGGGCCGCATATCGGCCAGCCGGTCGCCCAACGTCGCGCCATCGTCGTCGCCCGAAAAACTCGCGTCCAGCGAGTCCGTCGCCCGCTCCAGCCGCGTCCTTCGGAAGTGGTCCACCAGCAGGTTGCGCGCCAGGGTCGTGATCCACGTCTGAAAGCTGCCCCGCTCCACGTCGAAGCTCGCAAGGTTGCGGTACAGCTTCAGGAAGACATCCTGCGTCAGATCCTCGGCGTCCGTCCCCGACCCGGTAAACCGGTAACAGATCGCATAGATCCGCCGGTGCTGCGAGACCACCAGCTCCTGCCATGCCTCGGGATCGCCCGCCACGCACCGCCGCACCAGCCTGCCAAGTGCCTCCTGCGCGGCTTCCTGTTCCGGCGTGCGCATCAAGCGTGCCTCATGCCCTGGCCGTGGAGTGTTCCGTGGAGATTGCTGCGGAGATTGCTGCGGAGTTGCTTCGGCCAATGGCAGAAGTGTACCGCCGCGAAGGCCCTCGCGCCCGTCAGTCCGCAGTGGACGGGGAAAGATGCCCGCGCTCGGAATCGCCATCCGCAGAACGCCCATGCACAGCTATACGCATCGCCGCGCTAATTGGTTCACTGGGAGGCTTGCTCATGTGCGAGAACCTTGAACCTCGAACCTCGAACCTGTCTCTCAGTTCTCCGTCGGCATCTTCTCCGCGCTATCGACCACCAGTTGCTCCACCGGAGCCTTGCGCGATTCCAGCTTCAGCCCCATCTTCTCCACCGCGGAGTAAGCCGACGTCCCGCTGCCTCCCGGGTCGCTCGCCACCGCCGCGCCCGAGCCGCTCGCCGCACCTCCGCCACCCGGCCCGCCGTATCCCTGTGCCCGCGCCATCGCCATCAGATCCGCCATCGACAGCTCCACCGACACCTGATAGTTCCCCTTCAGCCCGGTCATATCCACCACCTGCTTCCCGTCGCTGCCGCCCATCTTCATGATGTTGGTCAGCATATCGGCGAAGCCCGCCATCGTCGTTGTATCTGCGTCGATGTGGAAGGTCTGCGTCTGCGAATCCATTCGTTGCCGGATCGTTCCCTTCGCCCCCATATTCACGGTTGATGAGCCGTCCTTCATGTTGACCGTTATGCGCACCGGCCCATCCTCCCCATCCATCTGCATCTCCCCCGGCTTCAGCGGCGCGTCCGGGTCGATCGGCACCAGCTTCTCCGTCGACTCCTTCATCTTCGGCCCTCCCTTGCCCACAACCAGAGCCAGCACCGGGTGCTCCTTCGTTTCACGATGCACCACCAGCTTGAAGCGCTCCGCCAGCAACGCCTGTAGCATCTTGGGTACGTCGTCCTTGCCTGAGCCCTCGGGCATCCTGGCCGCGATGTCGAAGTGCTGCGCGTCCGCCTTGTTCAGCCAGTCCGGTCCCGTGATCTGATAGTCCTTCACCTTGTACGCGGCGGTGATCAGATCTTTCACCCTCAGATGGTTGAACTCCGCCCGCAGCCCGTTCACGTGGACGCCCCAGTTCGGCATCTTGCCAGCCTGGTAGTCCGCCGCCAGCTTCGCCATGTCCACAGGAGCCGACGGCCGCACCGAAGCCACATCGAACGTAAGATCGTTCGCCGCCGGAGCCGCGCTGCTCGCCACCGCCTGTGCAGCAGGTGCAGTCTTTGCGGCGGGGGCCGTCTGCGCGGCAGGAGCAGTCTGTGCGGTGGGGGCCGTCTGCGCAAACGCAGCACCGGCACCGAGGAAAAATCCAACAATGAGGGCAAGTCCAAACCAACTACGCGAATGAAGCGGCATATGCGAGAACTCCCATGCGATCCGATACGAATTGTCGCACAGATTCGTTCCGTGTGTGATTGCAAGCAGGCGTCTTACCTTACCGCGTTTCTCGCCATTACATCGCCGGTACCGGAATTACCCCGCATGCAATCCGGTTGCCCGCGTTGCCCGTGGGATCGGTCTTCATATCGTCGGCCTTCTCATGCACCATGATCGAGCGCCCCAGCACCGACGTCGCAGCGCCCGGCTCCAGCGTCAGATAGTCCACCTTGTAGGTGATCTCGCCCGTGTGGTTCTCGCCGATGGAGATGTTCTTCGGCATATCGCCGGCATGGTGTCCCATCGGGTTGTCCATGCCATGCTGCTTGCCCTCGGGATTGAAGTGTCCGCCAGCAGTCTTGAAGTCGGGCGCGTCGCACACCGGGTCCTGGTGGATGTGGACGGCGTGCTCGCCGAACGGCAGGTTCTTCAGCTTCACCGTGATGGAGAGCTGCTTGCCGTCCTTGCTCTCCTTGAACGCCGCGCTCCCAGCGTCCTCGCCGCCGGATGTCTTGATGGGAACAACCAGAGTGTGTTTGTACACCGGATGGTTCGCAGCCTGGGCATGAACGAAACCGGTGTAGTGGGTGAATGCGAGAAGGCAGAAAGCGGAGATGGAGACGGCAAGGACGGGACGCATAAGGCGCATGGCAATTCCTCCTGCTGTTTCGATGCAGATAAGCGTGCCGCAGAGGCGAAAAATATCGCACTCGCTCTGCTACGGCGCGACGGGCAGCTGCTCCATCGCGTCGGGCAGTTCCATCTGCTCACTCTCCGGCGCGTTCAGGTAGGGGCGGAAGCAGGCCCGGCAGCGCGCCTCGTACACTCCTGCCGCGCCCACCACCACCAGTTCTCGGCTCGCCCCCAGCCGCTGCGTATGGATGGCTGGAGCGCCGCAAACAATGCACACCGCCGACAGCTTCGTCACCTCGTCGGAGATGGCCATCAGCGCCGGAATCGGCCCAAACGGCTCGCCCGTAAACGTCGTGTCCAGCCCGGCGATCAGAATCCGCTTGCCCATGTGTACCAGCTCCCCCACCAGATGCACAATCGCAGCATCGAAGAACTGCGCCTCGTCGATGCCGATCACCTCAACCTCGGGCAGTTGTCCGTAGATCGCCTCGCGCAACCGTGCCACGTTGGCCACCGTCACCGCCTCATGCGTCTGCGCGCTGTGCGACGCGATCGCCGTGCGGTGATAGCGCAGGTCGATGTCCGGCTTGAAGCAGGCCACCCGCTGGCGCGCGATGCGGGCACGCTTCAGGCGGCGAATCAGCTCCTCGCTCTTGCCGGAGAACATCGGCCCGGTGATGACTTCGATGCGGCCCACTTCGTTACGGCCAGATTCATTGCGGTCAGATTCATTGCGATCAGGTGCGGAAGAATTCATGATGCGAGTGCCTTTGCGGGTTTCAGAAAATTCGGAAATCCCAGCCAGCGAGTCTGCTCGATGGGGTGAAAGATCGGGGTATAACTTCGGTCTGTCCCCTCGAAACATCCTACGCGCAACCACGCCGTGGATTTCCTGGACTATCATCCCCCGCACTTCCTCTCCAAACCGGCTTCCTCCATCGGCCGCGACTGCTTTGACTCCCACCCTCGATGTTGGTAGCGTTGAGGTTGGGTTGGAGCGCGATTCTAGCTGGAATCCGGCTCTGGTCCCCATCGTTCAGCGGTTAGGACATCGCCCTTTCACGGCGGTAACACGGGTTCGAGTCCCGTTGGGGACACCAAAGAATCAATAACTTAGAAGCTATTTTTGCTGTCATCAAAAAACGGGGACGTTGCGGTGACGAACGCGTAGGTACGCAACCCCCAACCGTAGCAAGGCCGGTCTACACCGATCTGGGCAGTGCGCCGGCAAATACCCTATCCAAATTTGTTCACCGCAGCGCGCAGCGGCCATGTATCCCGGCGACGGGTGCGCGTAGCATTGCGTAATGAGCGGCGTCTTGTGGACGAGAACCCGGCCCACGAATACGCTGGCCGACTTATCAGAACTGATCCGGCGCTCGTCGCTTCACAGCCCTGTCCCATAAGCTGATAATGGACGATCAATAGCAAGCTCGTTCAAACATCGTTGCTTCCGCAGGGAGATCCTCCGTGAACCAGACAACTCGCCGGGAATTTTTGAAGGATGCCGCACTCGCCGGCGCCGCCGTCTCCACCTCTACGCTCGCACGGGGCAGCCTCTTCGCCGCTGAGGCCCCTGCTCAAGCATCGGTTGCGACAGCGCTCTCCGCCCCGCGTAGCGTCCCGCTTTCCCTGCTTGGCAATCAGCCGCCCACTCTGCCCACCGGCATCAGTTGGGGAGTGCCCTGGGCGCAGGGCACCGTTGAACGCGGCTCAAGTTTCAACCTGAGCGCGCAGGGCAGCAACCTGCCCGTGCAGAGCTGGCCGCTCGCCTGCTGGCCCGACGGCTCCATCAAGTGGAGCGGCTTCGCCACTGTCCTGCCCGCCGGATTCCAGGGGCCGATTTCACTCTCCACCGGCGCAGCCTCCTCCTCCATCGGCACTCTCAGTGTCAAAACCGGCAGGAATTCTGTCACCGTGGATACTGGCACGCTCCAGTGCGCCATCCCCCTCAGCGGCCCGTACATCATCGAGTCGATGAGCCTGGGCGGAAAAAATATAGCCGGTGCCAGCCAGCTCGTCTGCGTTCTACAGAGCGGCCCGGACAGCAACCCGGAAGACTCCCCGCGCCGCGAACGCTACCTCAGCGAAGTGAAGCACGTCACTGTGGAGCAACAAGGCCCAGTCCGCGCCGTGGTCAAGATCGAAGGCATGCATCGCGGTACCATCACCAAGCGCGAGTGGCTCCCCTTCACCGTGCGTCTCTACTTCTTCAGTGGCCAGACCTCCATCCGCATCGTCCACACCATCGTCTTCGACGGCGACCAGGAGAAGGACTTCGTCCGCGGCCTCGGCCTCCAGATCGACGTTCCCATGCGCGACCAGCCCTTGAACCGCACTGTCCGCTTTGCCGGCCCAGACGGCGGCCTCTGGTCCGAACCGCTGCAACCCGGCGGAGGCAGCGTCGCGCAGGAATCGGGCCAGCCCTTCACCGGCAGCCCGGTCTTTGCCAAGAACGCCATCTGGAACGACTTCAAGCTCATCCAGCCCAATCCCGACGGTTTCACCATCGTCAAGCGCACCGGCCCCGAGAGCACCTGGGTCTACTCCAACTCCGGCACCCGCGCTCCGGGTCTCGCATACGCCGGCGACCTCGGCGGTGGCCTCGCCGTCAGCATCAAGAACTTCTGGCAGTCTTTCCCCGCGGCGCTCGAAATTCAAAACGCTGCCAGCCCCACTGCGAAGCTCGTCGCCTGGCTCTGGTCGCCCGATGCGCCCGAGATGGACATGCGCTTCTACGACACCCACGGCCACGGACTCGACGCCGCCTACGAAGACGCGCAGCCCGGCCTCAGCACTGCCTACGGTGTCGCCCGAACCAGCGAGCTCACTCTCTTCGCCTCCGCCGCCTTTCCCGCCAAGCCGGACACCGTAGCCATGGCTGCCGCCGGAGCGCAACTCCCGCTGCTCGCCGCCACGCCGGAGTACATCCACTCCACCGGAGTCTTCGGCGTCTGGAGCCTGCCCGACCGCTCCACCGCCTTCAAGAAGTCCATCGAGGACGGCCTCGACTCCGTGCTCGCTTACTACCAGCGCCAGGTCGACGACCGCGCCTGGTACGGCTTCTGGCAGTACGGCGACTTCATCCACTCCTACTCCGCGGCGCGCCACGTCTGGCACTACGACTGGGGAGGCCACGCCTGGGACAATACCGAACTTGGCGCGCCCCTCTGGCTCTGGTATAGCTACCTGCGCAGCGGCCGCGCCGACCTCTTCCGTCTCGCCGAAGCCCACGCCCGCAACACCAGCGAGACCGACACATATCACCTCGGCCCCATGCGCGGACTCGGCTCCCGCCACAACGTCGTCAAGTGGGGCGACGGCGCCAAGGAGGCCCGCATCAGCCAGGCCGCGCACTGGCGTCCCTTCTACTACCTCACCACCGACGAGCGCACCGGCGACATCATCGGCGAGTCCGCCGAATTCGCCCCCCTCTCCGTCGCCAACTTCGATCCCATGCGCGAGGCCGAGCCCAAAATGCCCGGCGAGCCACCCGTACGCATCCGCATTGGCCCCGACTGGTTCGCCCTCGCCGGCAACTGGATGGCCGAGTGGGAACGCACCGGCGACAAGCACTGGCACGAATTGATTCTCGCAGGCGTCGATTCCATCCTCGCCATGCCGTATGGACTGGAGACCGGCAAGCCCGAGGCCAATTCGAAGGCGCTGGCCGCCACCGTCGGCTTCGACCCCGCCACCGGCAAGCTCACCCCAATCCCCAACCCCCAGGCGCAGGACCAGACGCACGCTCTTGTGCCCGCCAACTACAATCTCGCCACCATCCAGGGCGGCGGCGAGGTCATGTTCGAGCTCGTCCCTCTGCTCGGTCGCAAAGACTTCGAAGCCGCGTGGCTCGAGCTGTGCCGCCTCGGCATCGCGCCGCCCGAGGTCTGGGACAAGGACCGCACCACGCACAACGAAGGCGCCGACGCCCAATACGTGCCGCCCGGCCAGAGCGGCGCACGCCTCGCAGCCTACGCCTACGCCAAAACCGGCAACGTCGCCTACGCCAAAAAAGCCATCGCCACGCTGCTCTCGCAGGGCGCAGGCATCGCCACGCCGCACATGGTCACCGGCGCGGACTCGCTCCGCCCGGTCGAGGAAGATCCGCGCATGTCCACCAACGAGGCCGCGCAGACCGGACTGCAAACCATCGAGGTCCTCGAGCTCTGCAAAGACCAACTCCCCACCGAAGCCGCCGTCCGCACCGTCCGCGAATTCCGCGCACGCCCCGCTCCCGCTGTTCCAGGGGTGCCAGCCGTCCCACAGAACTGAGCGAACGGCAGTAGGCCATCGGGCAGCCGATTCGTAACAAGAAACACCTGCTCCGAGTGGTTCAGGGAATCGGACGGCCAGATCGAAACTATCAGGGAGGGAATAAAAAATGGAGATCAAGCGAAGCGGTTCACAGCCTTCCGGCAAAGGGCCGGCGGAGTATTTTACGGGCACGGTGCGGGTTGACCCGTTGTTCAGTGCGCCCGCGCCGGCACGAGTTCTCGGCGCCAGCGTTACGTTCGAGCCCTGCGCTCGAACGGCATGGCACACACATCCGCTGGGTCAGACACTGATCGTTACGGCTGGTTGTGGCCGGGTACAGCGCTGGGGCGGCCCGATTGAAGAAATCCGGCCGGGAGATGTGATCTGGTTCCCTCCTGGCGAGAAGCACTGGCACGGAGCAGCGGCGACCACCGCGATGACTCATATCGCGATTGTGGAGGTACTGGACGGCAAGAGTGCCGATTGGATGGAACAGGTCAGCGACGAGCAATATCAGGCATAGTCCTGCGCGGCCTGATCGAGGAGAGGAAACCGTGAGTCCGCTGATCCAAGCCCTTTCTGGAATCTTGCCCCAGCGCCAGGTCATCACCGACCCCCTGCGCCGCCTTGCGTATGGCACGGATGCCAGCTTCTACCGCATGGTTCCCGAGGTCGTTGCGGTGGTCGAAAACGAGCAGGAGGTGCAGGCCCTGCTTCAAGTGGCGCGCGCGCATCGCCGCCCGGTCACGTTTCGCGCGGCCGGAACCAGCCTCTCGGGCCAGGCGGTTACGGATAGTGTGTTGGCATTGATTGGCGAAGGTTTCTCGACCTGCGAAATATCACCCGATGCCGCCACGGTTCGCCTTGGCCCAGGCATCATCGGCGGCGAAGTGAACGTCCGCCTCGCCCCGCGCGGACGCAAGATCGGGCCCGATCCGGCTTCCATCAATGCCTGCAAGATCGGGGGCATCGCCGCGAACAATGCCTCAGGAATGTGCTGCGGCACCGCGCAGAACAGCTATCGCACGCTGGCTGGCCTGCGCGTGGTGCTGGCCGATGGCTCACTGCTCGACACCGAAGACGCGTTCAGCGTCGCGGCCTTTCGCCAAAGCCACGCGGAGTTGCTGAGCGAGTTGGAGCAACTCGGCGTTGCCACCCGTGCCGATGCCGCACTGGCCGCGCGCATTCGCCACAAGTACAAAATCAAGAACACCACTGGCTACAGCCTGAACGCGCTGGTCGATTTCGAAGACCCGATCGACATCCTCGCCCACCTGATGATCGGTTCTGAGGGAACGCTTGGCTTCATCTCGCGCATCACTCTCCGCACCGTTGTCGAAGATCCCTCGAAGGCCAGCGCGCTGGTCTTCTTTCCAACCATCGAAACTGCCTGCCAGGCCGTCATTCGCCTCAAGCCGCAACCCGTGTCAGCGGTCGAACTGCTCGACCGGTCGGCCCTGCGCGCGGTCGAGGACAAGCCCGGACTGCCGTCGATCATGCGCACCTTGAGCGACGAAGCCGCCGCATTGCTGATCGAGGTGCGCGCCGAATCTGCCACGCTTCTCGAAGAACGCATGAATGCCGCGCTGAGCGCGCTGGCTGGAATCGCTACGGTCGAGCGCGCCGCTTTCTCCACCGACCCCGGCACCTGCGAGATGTACTGGAACGTTCGCAAAGGCGCATTCCCCTCGGTTGGCGCCATGCGCCGCGCCGGTACCACCGTCATCATCGAGGACGTTGCATTTCCGGTTGAATCGCTTGCCGCCGCAACGCTGGACCTGCAGGCGCTGCTGCGGCACCACGGCTACAGCGAAGGCATCATCTTTGGCCATGCACTCGAAGGCAACCTGCACTTCGTCTTTACCCAGGACTTCAGCGATGCCGCCGAGATCGATCGCTACGCGCGCTTCATGGAAGACATCTGCAGGCTCGTCGTCGACAAGTACGACGGCTCGCTCAAAGCCGAGCACGGCACCGGCCGCAATATGGCGCCCTTCGTCGAGATGGAGTGGGGTCGCCAGGCCACCGATTTAATGCGCCGCATCAAATCGCTCTTCGACCCAGACAATCTCCTCAACCCCGGAGTCATTCTCAACGACGACCCGCAGGCCCACCTGAAGAACTTCAAGCCAATGCCGCCTGCCGAAGAGATCGTCGACCGGTGTACGGAGTGCGGCTACTGCGAATCCGTATGCCCATCGCATCAGCTCACCTTCTCGCCGCGCCAGCGCATCGTCAGTTGGCGCGAACTGTCGCGCCGCGCCGCCGTTGGCGAAGATGCCTCCGATCTCGAAGCTGCTTTTGCCTACGATAGCCTCGACACCTGCGCCGGATGCGGCCTCTGTTCCACCGCCTGCCCGGTCGACATCAACACCGGCGACCTGACGCGCCTGCTGCGTGGGCGCAACCTGAGTACTGCCTCGCGCAAAGCCGGCGAATGGACAGTTGGAAACTTCGGCAAGGTCGCCACCGTAGCGCGCGCGGGTCTTGCCATCGGGCACGCCGTCTCCAGTGTCGTAGGAGACGGCGCGCTCGCCCGTCTCTCGGCCGGCGCATGGAAGCGTGGAATGCCACGCGCCGGAACTCTGCCTGCTCCATATAAAGGCGCGGGCGATCCGGTGGTGTACTTCCCCGCCTGCGGAGGCCGTATCTTCGGCGCCAACAGTCCGGACGAAGCATCGCTCGCCGATGTCGTCATCGAGCTTCTGGTCCGCGCCGGTTACGCGCCGCGCCTGCCCCAAGGCTTCGACAAGCTCTGTTGCGGCCAGATGCTGGAAAGCAAAGGCATGGCTGATGCAGCAGACGAGATGGCAGACAACCTCACCCATGCCTTGCTGAAGGAGGCCGGCGACGGCCACGGCGGGTTCTATCCGGTAATCATCGACGCCAGCACCTGCTCGACGCGCATGAAAGAACATCTTGCCGGACGCCTGCCGCTCTACGACTTCCATGAATTTGCCCACGATGCGCTTCTTCCGCGCCTGCGCATCGTGCGCAAACCGGGCCCGGTTGCGCTGCACGTCAACTGCAGCGTGCGCCGCACCGGTTCAGACGCCAAATTGCGCAGGTTGATCGAGGCATGCGTGGAGCAGGTTGTCGAGCCAGCCGGCGTTCTCTGCTGCGGCTTTGCCGGAGACCGCGGCTTCGTCGTCCCCGAACTCAACGTCCACGCCTTGCGCAGCATTCACGAAGCCCTCCCGGCGAACTGCCGCGAGGGCGTCTCCACCAACCGCACATGCGAGATCGGCTTGACCGCCGAGACTGGCCGCGCCTACCATTCCATCGCTTATTTACTTGAAGAATGCAGCCGACCGGATATCATGGGTGCCTGCTGATCCTCGACCGAATCATGCCGCTCCAATCGTTCCACTCATCTTGGATTCAAGCCGGACAAGTCAATCTCCGCAACAAAGGAGCCTCCCCTTGCACCCCTGGCACCAGATATACGATCCAGCCGGCAACATCTGGCTCTCATCGCTGATTGCTTCGCTCCCAATTCTGTTCTTCTTCGTTGCATTGACTGTTCTCCGCATGAAGGGGTATCTCGCCGGCACCATCACGGTTGTCCTCGCACTCCTGGTGTCGATCTTCTTTTTCAGAATGCCCATTGCCATGGCGTTGGCAGCCGCGGGCGCCGGCTTTCTCTTCGGACTGTGGCCGATTGCATGGATTATCGTCATGGCCGTATTCCTGTACAAAATCACCGTCAGGACCGGGCAGTTTGAAATCATCCGGGCCTCCGTGGTCTCCGTTACCGAAGACCAGCGCCTGCAGATGCTTCTGGTCGGATTTTCGTTCGGCGCTTTCCTCGAAGGTGCATCGGGCTTTGGCGCGCCGGTCGCCATTACGGCCGCCCTGCTGGCCGGTCTGGGATTCAACCCGCTTTACGCCGCGGGCCTGTGTCTCATCGCCAACACCGCGCCCGTGGCCTTCGGCGCAATGGGAATTCCGATTCTCGTCGCCGGGCAGGTCACCGGCATCGATGCGTTCAAGATCGGAGCGATGGCCGGTCGCCAACTGCCCTTCCTTTCGTTTCTTATCCCCGCCTGGGTCATCCTCATTATGGACGGCTGGCGCGGAGTGCGCCAAACCTGGCCGGCAATCCTGGTCTGCGGGGGCACCTTCGCCGTCACGCAGTTTTTCACATCCAACTTCATCGGTCCCGAGTTGCCAGACATCACCTCGGCCCTGGTGAGCCTGATCTCGCTCACCATCTTTCTCCGGTTTTGGAAGCCCAAGACCATCTTCCGTTTCCCCGGTCAGGAAGCGACGCTCAAGGTGGAAAGCCACTCGTTCGCTCAGGTGGCCAGGGCATGGTCACCCTTTGCCATCCTGACCGTCTTCGTCACCGTATGGTCGATCAAGCCCTTCAAGGCGCTCTTCGCCAGGGGAGGAAATCTGGCCTGGACCGTCATCAACAAACCGGTGCCGATGCTTGACAAGCTGGTGATCAAAATGCCGCCCATCGTCAACGGCCCCACTCCATACGCATCGGTTTACACCTTCGATTGGTTGTCGGCCACCGGCACCGCAATCCTGCTCTCCGCCGTGGTCAGCATCCTGGTGTTGCGCATGAAGCCGATGGATGCGATCAAGACATTCGGCAGCACTCTCGATAGCCTGAAAATGCCGATCTTCTCCATCGGCATGGTGCTGGCCTTCGCCAATATCGCCAACTACTCCGGCCTCTCCGCAACCCTGGCGTTGTTGCTGGCCACTACAGGCGTCGCGTTTCCGTTCTTCGCGCCGTTCCTGGGCTGGATTGGCGTCTTTCTCACCGGATCGGACACCTCCTCAAACGCGCTCTTCTGCAATCTGCAGGCCAACACCGCCCACCAGATCCACGTCAGCAGCACCCTGATGGTGGCGGCCAATTCCAGCGGCGGAGTCACCGGTAAGATGATCTCTCCGCAGTCCATTGCGGTAGCCTCCGGTGCGGTCGGCTTGGTGGGGCGCGAATCCGACCTCTTCCGCTTCACCCTCAAGCACAGCCTGATGCTTGCCGGATTGGTCGGCATCATCACCATGCTGCAGGCCTACGTCTTCACCCACATGGTCCCGCGGTAACTCGCATGATTCCGTAGTCAGGGGATGACTGGTGCCGGCAGAATTGCAGCCATATTTTGGGCCGCGGAATTAGGGTCATTCAACTGGCGCATTGGGCGCTATTTCCCACGCGTTAAATCTTTTGTAGAGTTCAGTCCTGATTCGCTCTTTGCGGCCATGGTCTGCAAATCCGACAATTTGTGAGTCAAGCCCGTAGATAGATGTATGCGCTTGGTTATCGGGCTGCCCCTCAACCGCTTGAACGGGCTCATGAGAAACCGTGAGCTCCTCGATCTCTTTGACTTTGCCTACGATCATTCTCAGCACCGCAAAGCGTTCTGGGCGTCCCTGACGGGAACGAGTCTCCACAGCCGTGCTGTACTTTTCCCAGTCGGTTGAGATTGACCCTTTGTTTTCTTTGAAAACTCCGGGGGCAACATTCATATCCTTTCGAAGGCCGCCGACGGGCACCCTATAAAACAATGAGTCCGGATTCGGTATATCCTCGACAGGCCAATCGTTCATAGCTAATCAGCGAGCCATACTGCGAGTTCTGCTCTGGCTTCTGAAGGATCGAATCTTCCAGAAATCTCGCTCTTAGGCTTTTTCCCATAATAGTTTGCAACGCTTTCTGACGCGGGGAAATTGATTAGGAGTGTTCGATCACTTCTCTCCCAATAAAGATCAATACTCCCTCGATCCGCTGGTCCAATTCGCGGAACTCCCACACCAACGAGGTTAGCGGAGTGGGCGTGGATCATGAGTCTCTGGAGAAAACCCGTTGCACGAGAAAGGGTTTCTCTCGTATACGGCACGAAATCATCTGTTTCTATGTCATTCTCGATGTTCAAAACGAAGTTAGCTGCATTGATCTCATCTTCCATTGATCGCCATTCCAGATCGGATAACGACAAAGGACGACGAGGAACCGGAACGAGCGAAATAAACTCTTCTGTAGAGTTTCGGTGTTCGCGCCTCTTGAATCCGAGGCGCTCATCCTTAGCCGAGTACACTAAGTACGGAGACCCAGCACGGTGGCGTTCGAGCGATGCACTCTCCAATAATCTTTCCATACGACTTCCGGACATTTGTATTCTCTCCCTATTCTGAAGGGGATAGTATCGGTGTAGTCGCGGCACTTGCGTACTCTCTGAGCGCTTTGTCCTTTTTCATCGCTCGCGAAATCACTGCATTGAGGGCCTGAATGTCAATAGAATCAAGCGCATAATATGTGGTTTCACGTCGGCCATTGCGTGTAGCTCTAATCGCAAGCTGATGAATAATAACGCCTCCGGCGACACTCAGGTTATCCCCAGAATAAATTGGCCTTAAGTCCGTGGCGATTCGCACCGACTGAAAGGTCCTATCGTTGGCACGCAACAACTCGCTCGCTTTGGCGACTAGATCAACTGACGTCGATTTTACTAACCTCGCGAGCCGTACTTTGAGAATCTCTGCATCAACTTCAGTGAGTTTCACAATATCGCCATCTTTGATTGATTTTATGACGACATCCAGAGTCTCATCTACGCTGGTTCCTGCCGAGTAACTCGTGCCAGCAATATTGATGAGCGTCCCAACAACCTCTGTCAAATCGGGAACGTCCGCGAGTGTCGGCTCGGCGCGCAATTGTGAGATTAGAGCTTCTGTGTCAAGGGTCGGCGTTGCTCGTCTGAGGGCCTGCTCCAACCCCTCTAAAGCGAGGTCGGACAGTTTGAGGAAACTGGCCAATACGCCTTGCTCCTCATCCGGAATTTCAACTGAGCGGATCGTTCTATGACTCATCTTCCCTCTGCATCGGAACGATAGCGGGTAAAACCTAAAATTGCAAGATTGTTCAAGAGCCGCGAACCAGCGTCGTAGCGATTCGAGTGGCGCACGTCAGCCTCTGTTTGAACGCCACACTTGTTTGAGTGTACACCGATCATGACATGGCAATCGCGCCAGGATGCCCATCGCCGCCGCTCGCTTACGCGCCCAGTTCCAGATCGTCCAGCCGCCGCCACTTATAGATGGCGATCGACACCACCCAGCTCAGCGCGAAGATCGCGATGATGAAGTAGCCCAGCGCGCCGAAGTTGTTGTTCAGCCGCCGCACCGCGTCCCAGAACATCCCGCCCAGGCGGAAGTGTCCGGCCAGCAGCCCCAGCGCTTCAATCCCTCCCACCACCAGCGCCACCAACACCGACACAAACGTGATCGTCATGTTGTAGTAGAGCTTGCGCACCGGCTTGATGAAGGCCCATCCATAGGCCCCCAGCATCAGAATGTTGTCGGTCGTGTCGATCAGCGACATCCCCGCGGCAAACAGCACCGGGAACACCAGAATCGAGACCAGCGACAGCCCCTTCGATGCCTCCGCCGCCGCAATCCCCAACAGTCCAATCTCGGTGGCCGTGTCGAATCCCAGCCCAAACAGCACGCCCAGCGGATACATATGCCAGCTTCGCGTGATGATCCGGAACATGGGCCGGAACAGCCTCGATAGAAATCCGCGGTCGGCCAGCAGCATGTCGAAGTCCTCCTCGACATATGGCGCACCGCCGCGCACCCGCACAAACGCGCGATAGATCGACCGCAGCACAACCATGTTCACGAAAGCAATACCCAGCAGAAACACCGCCGACACCAGCGTGCCCACCACGCCGCCGATCTCCCGCACCCCGTCCATGCGGTGTTGCAGTGCCAGCGCCGCGGCGGCAATCGCCGCCGATCCCAGCACCACCACCGTCGAGTGGCCCAGCGAGAACATGAACCCCACCGCCACCGGCCGCTTGCCCTCCTGCATCAGCTTGCGCGTCACGTTGTCGATCGCCGCGATGTGGTCGGCATCCACGGCATGACGCAACCCAAAGCTGTAGGCCAGCAGCGCCGTCCCCAGCAGCAACGGATAGTGCCGCGAGGCAAGCACCGCCCACGCCCACGCACCCACATTGAACGCCAGCAGGATTCCGTAGATCCCGATCACCTTGCCGCGGACTCCGTGTGCAGCATCGTTGAATAAATCCTTGAATCTGGTTTGCATGGCCTGTCTTTCGCGCAGTTCTATTTCAAGCGATCTCGCCGCAGGCGCATACTCCATCTCTGGCTGGACACGGCGCTCCCGGAAGATTCGCCGGGCCGGCAACAGTTCCAGTGTATCGCCATCGTCCAGCGTGCAACCCGTTGCTATCTCCGTGCATTCTCGTGGCAGGAGCATTACTCTTCCTTCATGTTCATCCAACGCTCGTTTGTGCGCCCAACGGCCCATCTCTCTGCCCTGAAAACAACAGCCTCCCGGACTTCAAGCGCAGCCGCGGCTGCGCCTCGCCGAACCGTTGCCGCGCTCTGCGTGGGAATCGTCGCGCTGGCCCTCGCTTCCGCAATCGCCGCGGCGCAGCCTCCTTCCACTTCCGCGCCCACCGATCCTCCGCAGTTCGGCCCCTACAACGGCAGCTTCCTGGCCGACGGCCTGGGCCTTCGTGTCCCCATCAGCGATGCGCGCGACCCCATCCTTCTTGCCGATTCGCCCTGGTCGCTCTTCTGCTGGTTCAAAACCACCGAACCCGTGGCAACATTCCAACTCGTCGCCGGGGTGGGCAGTCCCGCCGCCAAGGTCGCGCGCTATCTCGCCATCGATGCCGGCAAGGTCACGTTGTGGATGGGCGATGGCAACCAGCTCACCGGCCCCGCCAACCTCAGCCCAGGCGAGTGGCATCTGCTCGCAGCCTCATTCGATGGCTCCCGGCTTCACCTCTACAGCGATGGCCAGCCCGCCGCATCCGGCACGCTGACTGTCGGCAGCATCAACCCGGTGTTGCAGATGGCGCCGCCCGCGGGCCCGGGACTTGCGCCCGGCCGTCACTTTGGCGGCCAAATCGCCTCCTTCACCCTCCTGCGCCGCGCTCTCTCCGGCACGGAGAACGATCAGCTCTACCGGGCAAGACCGGACTTCTCTCTGATTCAGTTCGAGGCAGGCTCGAAGCCCTGGCCCTTCCAGACACGCGGCCAGGCCGGATACCATGCGCCCCAGCCGCCTGCCACGATGCCAACTTCGCGCGCTCCATTTTCCGCTCCAGTCGCAATCACGCGACCGCTCGTTGTCCCTGCGTTCACCCGGTCCGGCGACAAAGAGTGGACCTTGTCCGAAGACTGGACGATGCGCGAGGCCCCCAAGGTCGACGCCGACGGCGCGCAGATCAGCACCGCCGCGTATAACGCCTCCGACTGGATGCGCGCCACCGTTCCCGGCACCGTCCTCACCACCCTGGTCGATAACGGCGTCTATCCCGACCCCGGCTACGGCCTCAACAACCTCGCCATCCCCGAGTCGCTCAACAAGCAGGACTACTGGTACCGCATCCAGTTCACTTTGACCGCATCCTTGCTCTCCGCCGGGGCACACGCCGAACTGACCTTCGAGGGCATCAACTACGCCGCCTCAATCTGGCTCAACGGCAAGCTTCTCGGCACCATGAAGGGCGCATTCCGCCGTGGCAGCTTCGACGTCACCTCCTTGCTCAAGCCGGAGGAGAAGAACGTTCTGGCCGTGCGCATCTCGCCGCCGCCGCACCCCGGTATCCCGCAGGAGCAGTCCATCCTCGGCGGGCCCGGCGAGAACGGCGGCACCATGGAGCTCGACGGCCCCACATTTCTCGCCACCGAGGGTTGGGACTGGATTCCCGCGGTGCGCGACCGCAACAGCGGCATCTGGCAGCCCGTCACGCTGCGCATCACACGCACTCTGAAGATCGGCGACGCGCAGGTCGTCACTACGTTCAAGAACCACGACACCACGCGCGCCGCCATCGAGATCGCCGTCCCGGTCACCAATCTCTCGTCAGGCCCAATCGACGCGACACTCGTCGCCTCCATCGAAAAGATCGCCGTGCGCAAGAGCGTCACTCTGCCGCCCGGCGACAGTGTCGTCAAGCTCACTCCCGCCGAATTTGCCCAGCTCAATCTCGACCGCCCGCGTCTCTGGTGGCCCAATGGATACGGCAGCCCGAATCTCTATTCGCTGAAGCTGACCCTCCAGTCCGGCGGCTCCGTCTCCGACAGCAAAGACGTGCGCTTCGGCGTGCGCGAGATCAGCTACGAGCTCAGCCTGCTCGATAGCTCCGGCCACCTGCGCCGTGTGCAGTTCACTCCCGCCGCCGCGCGCGAGGCTGAGGCCTCCACTCCCATCGTCGATGTCAGCCACGAGGGGATGCTCGAGGTTCCGTTGCCCGAGGCCGAGCTCGCCAACATGCCCGAAGAGCGACGCGCCAATGCCAGCTCGCACGTCGCCTCGCTCGTGCCCGGCGCGGAGAACTCGCCCGCAATCCAGCCATTGACCGACCTGCGCGCCGCGCCCTACCTCGTCCTTCGCGTCAACGGCGTGCGCATCGCCGCGCGCGGCGGCAACTGGGGCATGGACGACTACCGCAAGCGCGTCTCCCGCGAGCATCTCGAACCCTTCTTCCGCCTCAACCGCGACGCGGGCCTCAACATCATCCGCAACTGGGTCGGCCAAAGCACCGAAGAGTCCTTCTACCAGCTCGCCGACGAGTACGGCATGATGGTCTGGAACGACTTCTGGGAGTCCACCGAGAACTACAACATCGAGGCCGAAGACCCGCAGCTTTTCCTGGCGAACGCCGCCGACACCATCCAGCGCTTCCGCAATCACCCCTCCATCGTCATGTGGTGCGGACGCAACGAGGGCGTCCCACAGCCCATCATCAATCTCGGCCTCGACAACCTGGTGCGCACCCTCGACGGCACGCGCTACTACTCGCCCAGCTCGAATGCGGTGAATCTGGCGGGCAGCGGCCCCTATCGCTACCAGGTCCCGGCGCAGTACTTCACCACGCTCAACCGTGGCTTCTCCGTCGAGACCGGCACGCCCTCCATGTCCACGCTCGAATCCTTCCAGAGCACCATCGCCAAGCAGGACCAGTGGCCCATCGACGACGTGTGGGCCTACCACGACTGGCACCAAAGCGGAAACGGCGATGTCGCCCCCTTCATGGCCGAGATTCAGGCCGAGTTCGGCGCGCCCACCGGCCTCGAAGACTTCGAGCGCAAGGCCCAGATGCTCAACTACGTCGATCATCGCGCCATGTTCGAGGGCATGGACGCCAACCTGTGGGCACCCAACAGCGGCCGCCTGCTATGGATGACCCAGCCCGCATGGCCCAGCACCATGTGGCAGATTCTCAGCTCCGACTACGACACCCAGGCGTCTTTCTACGGAGTGAAGAAGGCCTGCGAGCCGCTGCACGTCCAGCTCAACCTGGCCAACTATCGCGTGGACATCATCAACACAACCACAGCCGCGCACGCCAGCCTCACCGTCAGCGCGAAGGTCTACTCGCTGGCCAACGCACTGCTCTTCCAGGCCACGGATCTTAAGGACATCGACGCCGATTCGACCGCGCCAAGCCTGCGTCTGGACCTCGAGCCCTTCCTTGCCAAGGGCATGGTTCTTGTCTCGCTTGAGCTGCGCGATGCGCAGGGCGCGCTGGTCTCGCAGAACCTGTACTGGCTCGGCGCGAAGCCCGCCTCCTACCGCGAGCTGAACAGCCTTGCGCCCACCCAGCTCAAGGCATCCGCCACTTCAACCACCGCCGGAGACACGGTGAAGCTGACAATCCAACTCACCAATCCCGCTTCCGTCGTCAGCCTGGAAAACAAGCTGACGCTGTTGGACGCAGGCAGCAAAGATCGCATCCTCCCCGCCTACTACTCCGACAACTACATCTCGCTGCTTCCCGGCGAGTCGCGCACCATCCAGGTGGAGTACCCATCCGCCGCCGCCCACGGCCCCGCCCAGATCGCCCTGCGCGGCTGGAACGCCTTGCCCCAGGTGATCTCAGTGAAATGACGCGCGCGCTCTACGCGTAACTTCTCTGACGCTGCCCAGCACTGCCGACTGCACCATGTAGGCAGAGCGGGTCATCCCCGCCTTGCGGGCCAGCTTGTCGATTGCCTCGATCTGGCTCTCTCTTGCCGTGATGTTCACGCGCACAGTCTTCTCGGGGGCCTCTGCGCTCACCAGAAACGCAACCGCACCCTTCATCGCCGGATCGCGTGCAAGCTGATCCAGTGTCGATGGCTCCGGCAGCGCCTCCCCATCCTCAATCATCCCGGCGATGTGTAGCGTCAGCGCCTCGACCGCCAGTTCGCGTGCCTCTTCCAGCGACCTGCCCGCCGTCACGCAACCGGGAAAGTCCGGGAAGCTTACGCCGTAGTCCGAGCGCTTGTCTTTGTGCAGATACGCGATGTACTCCATGCCACGCCTCCAACCGACGCCCTACCGCAGCTTGATCCTGGCCTGCTTCTCGATGCTCTTCAATGTCCCCAGCGGCAGGTCCCGCTTGGGATGGGGAACTGTCACTCGGCCCGTCTTCGTCGCATGTTTGAACTGCTTGTGACTGCCAACCTGCGTCACCTCGAACCAGCCAGCGCCTACCAGTCGACGAATCACCTCACGGCTGTTCATGTAATTTCTCTGATTGAATTATACACACTAAATACACATTCATAGTATGTCTGAATTCAATATTCCTCGTTCAGTGAAGATGCGTTATCGGGCGGCCGGGTGCCCCGTCCATCGCGGCTTTATCGCGATGGGTGGGAGAAGCCCTATTGAGCTGCCAGCCTCACCGTGCTATGCAGCGGAAGCTCTGCTGACGATCCTCCAACCTCAATCAGGAACTCGCCCGCCGGTCTCGACCATTTGTCGGTGTCGGGAGAATAGATGGAGAGATATAGCGGGTCAAGCGCCACCGTCACCGGCTGGCTCGCGCCCGCAGCCAGCGAGACGCGCTTCCATCCCGCCAGCTTGCGGAACGGCTCGCCCGCCGCGCTTGGCAGCGTAACGTAGACCTCGGCAATCTCATCGCCCGCCTGTGCTCCCGTGTTGCGCAGATCGAAGCTCACGCTCATTCCATGGTTGGGGGCATCCGCATCCACCTTCAGGTTCGAGTAGGCGAAGCGTGTATACGACAGCCCAAATCCAAACGCGAACTGAGGCTTCAGGTTCTTCTCCTGGAACCAGCGATAGCCCACCGCCATGCCCTCTACGTTATAGTCCACGGGGAACTCCACGGGCCGGGCGCGCGGCTGGTTGCGGGTGACGGCGTCAGCATTGTTGCCCGTCCGCTCGGTCAGTCCCGTCACCTTGGGGTGCGGCAGTTGGTCCTCCGTCGCGGCAAACGTCACCGGCAGCTTGCCCGACGGATTCACGCGGCCAAACAGAATATTCGCGATCGCCTCTCCTCCGCCGATCCCCGGATACCAGCTCTCGACGATTCCCTTCACGTGCCCCGCCCACGGCATATTCACCGGTCCGCCGTTCTCAAGCACCACAATCGTATTCGGATTGGCTGCCGCAACCGCCGCCACCAGATCGTCCTGCTTGTCTGGCAGGCTCAGCGTCGCCGAGTCCTGCCCCTCCGTCATCCACTGCGTCACAAACACAATCGCCACCTGCGCGGATGCCGCCGCCTTTGCCGCCTGCGCCGGATCGCTGCCCGCGTCGTAAGTAATCTGCGTCCCCGCCGCGGCCTGCTCACCGATATACCGCATCGGCGAGGAAGGGAAGTAGATGGCCCGTCCCCACGGCGAACTGCCCGGCCCGGGTGCGATTGCGTTTCCGCCCGGCGAGTCCACCTGCGCCGATCCGCCACCAGAGAGAACACCTTTATCGGCGTGCCCGCCGATGATCGCAATGCTCTTCGTCTTCGCTGCAGCAAGCGGAAGAATGCCGCCCGTATTTTGCAGCAGCACCAGGCTCTCTTCCTCGATCTTCTGTGCGTCGTCGCGCCCGCTGAATGGATCGACCACGCTGCGCGGCATCGGCGGCTGGTCGATCACGCCGTTGACGAACATGCTGCGCACTATGCGATGCACCATATCGTCCAGCCGCGCCTGCAGAACCGTTCCGTCCTGCACGGCCTTCTTCAGCGGATCGCTGAAGAAGTTGTCGTCGCCCGGCTGGTCCATGTCCAGCCCCGCCAGCGCGGCCTTCACAGTCGAGTGCGTCCCGCCCCAGTCGGAGAGCACAAAGCCCTGGAATCCCCAATCCTTCTTCAGCACCTGATTCAGGGTGTAGTCGTTCTCGCACGCATAGTCGCCATTGATGTGGTTGTAGGCGCACATCACGCCCGCCGGATGCGCCATCTCAATCGCAATCTGGAACGCCAGCAGGTCGGTCTCGCGCAGTGTGCGCTTGTCCATCACGGCGTTCAGAATGTTGCGCCCCGTCTCCTGGTCGTTCACCGCGTAGTGTTTGATGTCTCCCATCACATGGTTCGACTGCACGCCGCGCGCCACCTGCCCGACCATGGTCCCGGCCAGGATCGGGTCCTCGCTTGCGTACTCAAAGTTGCGCCCATTGCGCGGCTCGCGGATCAGGTCCATACCGCCGCCAATCGACATGTTGTATCCCTGCGCGCGCAGCTCGCGGCCAATCACCGAGCCGTACAGAAACGCCGCGTCCGGGTCCCAGCTCGCTGCCATGCCGATCACCGACGGCAGCAGCGTCGCGTAGCGGCTCTCGGGAGCGGCCATGCGCACGCCCACCGCCGAGTCGGCCAGGTTGATGTCCGGCAGATGCAGCCGAGGAATCCCCGGTACAAATCCCGCCCCGCCATTGTGTCCCGTGGCAACCGGCGCGCCCGCGCGCAGCACTCCCCAGCCCGCTCCATGCACCAACTGGATCTTCTCGTCCAGCGTCATCTCGTGAATCATCAGGTCGGCGCGCGCGTCCGCATCCAGCGATTTGTCCATCCACGGCGGCGGCGGCGCGGCTGGCGCGGCCGGCGTCCTCGCACCCTGCGCGTTCGCAGCAATCGGTCCACCAAGGCCGAGCGTGAGGCAACACCATCCCCACCGCAAAGATCCGAACCAACCAGGAGTTACTCATGAACGTCGTTCCTTCCCTCATATAACCACCAGAGTTACCATAAAGAATTCTGTCATTCTGACCCTGAGCTTGTCGAAGGGGAAGAATCCCCGCATTATGTTCATAGCGCGATACCCCACACAATCCGGGAAACATCCCTGAAAACGACGAAAGAATTTCGGTAATAACTATAGCAAGTTGTCCTGCGCGGCCTCTGCACGCCCGCTCCCCGCCGGAATCAACTGGAGAGAGTCAACACGCGCTCATACGTCTCCATCGTCTGCTTCGCAATCGCGTGCCACGACTCATCGCCGAAGTCCATCGCACGCACATTGCTCGCCAGCCGCTCGCGCAGCGCCGAATCCCGAACCAACTCAATCAGCGCCCCGGCCAGCGCATCGCAGTCCTGCGGCGCCACCAGCAGTACGTTCTCCCGGTCCGTCAGCAGCTCGCGAAACACCGGCAGATCGCTGGCCACAATCGCCTTTCCCATCGCCAGTCCGGTCGCCAGAGAGCCGCTGGTTGTAATCGCGCGATAGGGATACACCACCACGTCCACGGCGCGATACAGCGCCACCAACTCTTCGCTGGTGACAAAGCGGAAGTGCAGCTTCACCCGCCGAAGACCTAGCCCCTCCACCTGTGCGCGAATCTCCTGCAACAGCTCCGGAGCGCCCGTTCCCGCAATCACCAGGCAAGCGTTGCCGCACTTCGCCTCCACCTGCTGCCACGCGCGCAGTAGCAGATCGATCCCCTTGTACGGAAAGATGATGCCCTGCCACAACACCAGCACCATACCCTGCTCCAGCGCAAAGCTCCGCAACGTCTCTTCGCAGCCCGTCGCCGGAAGGTCGTAGAAAAAAGGTCCATGCGGAATCACCGATATTTTTTCTTCGGGAACCCGGAACTCCGTCGCAAGCCTCGTCCGGATGGAATCCGCGTGGCAGATGATCGCGTCCACCCTCCCGTACAGCTTGTCGAACGTCGCCTTATACTCCTCGCCCGTATCGTGTGGTAGCAGGTCGTGTACCGTCAGCACAATCTTCGAGCCGCGCCTGCGGCAGAACTCCACAAACCACAGGTCCATCGGAACCGGCGTCCTCAGCATCGGCAGGAATTGCACATGAATCACATCGGGCGGCGAAACGGAAAACCTCACCGTCAGCGCGCACAGGTTCACCATCCCCTCCAGCAGCTTCAGAATCCTGCGCGGCATTCGTGACAGCCGAAACTTTCCCACCACATCCAGCAGCCCCGGCTCAACCTTGAGCCCACGGCTTGAGTAACAATCTGGATCGAGATAATAAGTGATTGACCCTACCGTTAAATCCACCGGCTCCCGCTGTAACGCTTTGCTGAGGTAAGCCGTGTAGTATGGCACCGTCGCAAGCAGGTCCATCATAAAAACACTGGGCCGCCGTCCGCGCGCGCTCACTTCGCGCCTCCCGGCGAAGAAGCGATCGCCTCCTCATACACGCGCAGATATTCCTTCGCCATCCGTGCCGCGGAGTACTCCTCTTCGATCAGTCGCCGGGCCGCGTCTCCCAGCCGCCTTCGCTTTGCGGGATCGCGCAACAGCTCCGCAATCCCCGCCGCCAGCAACCCCGAGTCCTGGGCCGTCACCAGCACCCCGGTGCGTCCATCCACCACCACCGTCGGCACCGCGCCCACCGCCGTCGCCACCAACGCCAGCCCGCTCGCCATCCCCTCCAGAATCGCCATCGGCAGCCCCTCCTGGCGCGACGACGACACCATCACGTCCAGCGATGCGTACACCGACGCCATCTCCTCCCGCCGCCCCAGCAACTCCACGCTCTCGCGGATCAACGACGCATCGATCAACTGTTCCAGCTTCTCCTGGTCCGGTCCTTCGCCAACCACCACGAACCGCGTCTCTGGAAACTCAACCAGGACCTCCGCCGCTGCACGCAGAAATACATCGACCCCTTTCTCCCACGCCAGCCGCCCAACCAGTCCGACAACCAGTGCGCGCTCGGGCCTCGTGTCTTTGCGATGCGAAGCAAGCGCCTCGTCAAATGGGCGTAAATCGATCCCATTGCGCACCATGCGGATCTTCTCTTCGCGCACTCCCGCCTTCAGCAGCCTCCGCTTCACCTCATCCGAAACCGCAACAACCCGCGCATACTTGCGCAGCACAAAGCGGTCCGCCATCCCATAAATCGACAGGAAAAAATCCGTGTCATACCAGGTGTGGCAGGTCGACACCAGCGGCACGCCCAGCCCGCGCAGCGCAAGGTAGACATAGATGTCCGCCTTGTAGCCGTGTGTGTGGATCACATCGGCACCAGTTCGAGTTACTAACTCCCGAATCCTCGCAATCGCCGTCCGGTCCACCTGTCCCCTGCATGGGATCAGGTGCGACTCAAAGCCTTCCTTCAAGGCAAGTTCATGGAGCTGATGCTTCGGATTTATGGAGTTCGAGAAGACTCCCAGCACGCACTCATGCGGCCCATCCCGCAGCGTGCGCGCCAGGTTCAGAATCACGGCCTCCGCGCCGTACATGCCGCCGCTGCTGATTATGTGCAGGACCTTCATTCCGCGCCTTTCCCGCCGCCATCGGTCCCCGGCTCTTTGCGGCTCACCAATGCCCAAATCCGGGCGTACAGCCGGTCTCCCAACAGGGCCTTCGCCGCCTCCTTCATCCGGTACCGGCGGCCCAGTCTGCGCAAGATACGGCCATCCGGCTGAAACAGCTTCGCAATCCACTCCGGCTGCATACTTCCAAGAATATTCAGCCGGCCAACCGTAGCTCCCAAAGGCAGGCTCTCAGCCCGTGGGACGGAGGTATAAACCTGCGTGTAACCTGAGTCCGCGCACGCAGCCAGAACGCGGCGATTATAACGCCCGCCCGGCAGGGACATCGTAGTAACGGATGCCCCCAGCTTATCTTCCAAAGTAAGTCGCGACCTGCCCAGTTCAGTCTGTAACTCGGCGTCGCTGCAGTGCGTCAGCAGCTTGTGCGACCAGCCATGCGCGCCAATTGTAAACCCAGCCTCATGCAGCGACCGCAACTCCGCCCAGCCCATATAGCCCGGCTTCTTTCCTGTCCAGCCTGCGGTAATAAAAAACCGCGCCGTCAACTCGCGCGACTGCAACAGTGGCGCGGCAATTTCAACGTCGGAACTATGCCCATCATCGAAGGTCAGCTCAGGCCATATCTCGCAGTTCTGCGCCTCATGCAGTCGCACAAAAAAGTCCAGATGCCGCTCGAACATTCCACTCTCGATCGCATAGGAGTAACGGCTCTCGCCCGGCCGCAGTTCATGATAAAGAAGAAATAGCCTCCGCGATGGCTGCTGCGTCTGCCCCTCCGGGATGGATTCAACGCGCAAAGGCATCTCCCCACTCACACAGCCCCACTCATACAGCTCGTTCAGATCGTTCACACGACCCGTTCCTAAAGACGGCTCATTCCGTAACCTTGGCCTCCACCAGCTCGAACAACTGCCGCGAGCGAGTGTAGATCCATGCAATTCTGCGTCCCTCGAAGGCCACGGCAGGCGCGGGAGCGGCAACCACAATACATCCGTTTTTCCTGGCGTGCTCCAGCGCGCCCTCAAGTTCACTCGTCTCGAAACACAGATGATAAGCTCCACCGCCGCTCTTCGCCAGCATGGATTGGATCGGCGAGTCCGCGCCCAGCGGTGCGATCAGTTCAATCTCCGCCACGTCCCTCGCCGTCTTGGCAAGAAACAGCACCGTCACCTTTTGAAGGGGATCGTCGTATGGCCCGGACACAACCTTGTACCCAAATAAATCCGTCAGCGCCTCAACCGCCGGCCCCAGCGAAGGCACAGCCACGCCCACATGCAGCAGCTTGAAATCCAGGCCGCCAGGCAGCTCCGGCGTCAAAGGACAGCCCCCATCTTCACCAACTCCGCCTGCAACCGCGCCACGCTGGTCAACTCAGGAATCCGCTGCGGATCGAACTGCACTCCATACTCCCCTTCGATGGCAAGAATCGCCTGCAGGTGCCGGAATGAATCCCAGCTATCCAGCGTTCCCATGCTCAGTTCTGGAGTAACACGCTCAGGAGAGATCTCGAAGATATCGGCGAGAAGTTCCCGCAGAGAAGTCGGCACTTGCTCATTGCTCATCTTTCATTTCCTTCCAGTGCGATCCACTTAGGGCTAGTCAAAACCGAAGCGGTCAGATCGAGTTCATAGAATACCGGGCCGGAGGAAACTTCTTCCGATGGAATAATCCTGGTAAAACCATGATCGGAATAAAAGTCCGCGCACGGCGCATTCTTCTTCGTCGCAATATATTCCCCTACTAACCGCTTCGCACCACTTCGCAGCGCCTGTTGGCCAACATAAGCCAGCAGCGCGCTCTCAATCCCGCGCCCGATCACTCGACAAGATAATAGCAGCGAATCGATAACGCACGAATCCCCTTGCCTCCGCGCCAGTGCCAGCCCCACCACCCCCGCGTCGCCAAAGCGGTCGCGCACGCGAACCACCACAGCCTGCCCGCCCTCCGCCGCGGCATACTCCTCAACCTCGGCAGCAGAGCGGCGCCGCGTCGTCAAATTGAACTGGTTTGTCTTCGCCAGCAACTGCACCGCCCGCGAAAGAGGCGCAAGCAGCGCACTCTGAAACGCGCAAACAATTCCCAACGAAGCCAGAAACTCATCGCGACTCCCCACGCTGCTGGCCAGCTCGGCCCGCTTCGCCTGCGCCCGGTACTCATCCACGCGATGCACATCGTCGCCGGTCACAACGGCCGCATCGAAAAACGGCTGCTCCGACAAAACCTCAACCAGCCTCCACGGTTCCGCAGCATGCGCCTCGACCACAGCCACCTCCGGCAACTGCCGCCGCACCGCCTCGCACTCCACCGCGTTGTCATCGACGAATACAAACGAATCCAGTCCCAGAGATAGTTCCTTCGCAAGCTCGCGAATCGAGTCCGCCTTCTCATTCCAATTGATCTTCAGCGCGACAAAGCTATCCATACTCAGTGCTAGATCGGCCGCGCGCACCTTGAAAGCCTCGCGAGCATCGTCCTCATTATTCTTGGATACAATCGCCAGCAATATCCCCCTCGAAGATAATTGCTGCAAATATTTCTGATATTCAAGGTAACAATTCCCCGGAAATGCGCTCCCCGTGGCAATCCCCTCCGGCCCGTCTTCTCCCAACACTCCGCCCCACAGTGTGTTATCCAGGTCCGTGCAAAGCACCTTGCGCGGCGCGCGGTACATCGTCGAGAACGTCCGCACCATCCCGCGCGCGTAATCCCGAAACCACTCCGCCGCCACAGCCAGCCGTGTAGCTAGAAACATCCGCGCATCGCGCCATCGCGCCCGTCCAGCGCGCGCGGCAAGCCGGTCCACATCGAAGAACACGCAGTCTGCAATCGTCCCACACAGCGCAGCCAGCCGTTGATTCAGCCGCTGCACTGCATTGGTCAGGCTATGCGGCAGGTTCGCCTCTCCCACGTCGCCCAGCGAGGTGCAATCCGGAACCACAAGTCCCTGAAGCAATATCCGCGCCGTGCTTCCCGCGCGATAGCTCCTCAGCAGTTGCGCCATCCGCCCCACGCACTCCTCGATCTCCCTCTCAACCTCAGCGCCGATCCCCTCCGCGCACAGCTCCGGCAACCGACCCGCAATCTCCTCCATATCGAGAAGAATAAGCACTAAGTCGGGATGAAATTTTACCAGTGAGCTATCGAAATTAAGTAACTCATCCGCATAGGCCCCATACCCGCCCACCTCTAAGTCGAGAACATAATTCGCCAGCACCGCCTCCACCGCCAGCGACGCCAGCATCGGCTCCACCGTCACCGAGCGCACCACATACGTCTTCAGCCGTCGCGTCCCCAGTTGCTCCCGCAGCGCGTCGCCAATGCCCGCCAGCGCCGTAGCGCAGAACTGCACATCCGCCGGCTTGCTCGATTCCGCCATCAGCCGCCGCGCACACGCCACCGCTCCCGCGGCATCCTGCCTTGCAGCGGCGTCCTTTATCTCGCGCCGCAGTTCCCGCCGCTCCGAGTCACTCTGCATCGCGTCTCTCCGAAGCCTCCCCCACCGCCGACTTCGCTGCCCGCATCACAATCCGTCCCGGAACGCCCATCACCGTCGCCCCCGCCGGAACATTGCCGATCACCAGTGTATTGGCTGCAATCTTCGCCCCATCGCCCACCTTGATCTTTCCCACCAGCGTCGCGCCTGTCCCGACATACACGTCGTCGCCCAGCTCCGGCGCGCCCTCGCGTCCCATCGCCGACGCGCCGATCGTCACCCGATGTGCCAGGTCGCATCTCCGCCCCAGCACCGCCTGCGGGCTGATGTGTACTCCCCCGATGTGCCCGATATAAAGTCCTTCCCCGATCGTCGCCTGCGCGTCCAGGCACATCTCCATCACCACCTCGCACCACTTGTTCGCCGCGTATGCACACCACCTTCAGCGGCCAGCGCACCAGCGCCATCGGTCTCGACCACCTCGAGCCAGTTCGCCAGCCGGTAGCAGGCAATCGCCCACACCGCCGGCTCCAGCCACAATTCCTTCCCGTGGTATCCCTTGGCCCTGTATCGCGCAATGTCCTCGCCAAACGCACCCATGTCCCGTCCCTTGTCTCCAGCCGAATCTCCAGCCGAACCTCCAGCCGGAATCTCCCGCCTTGTCTCCAGCCGGAATCTCCAGCCTAACCCCTTGCCCGATCTCTGCTACGACTATAACGGCATCCCGCCATCTTCCACTCACCGGCGCATGTTTCGTCACCCCCCGCAGTGCCATCATCAATGTGCTGAATGACCATGTATCTCAAGGATCAGCGGAGTGACAATTTCTGTACATTTGCGTCTCAACCATCTAAAACAATCACATGCCTTTGTCTTGGAATGAGATCCGCGACCGCGCCGTAGCCTTTTCGCGCGAATGGAAGGACGAAACCTCCGAGGACGCGGAAGCTAAAACTTTCTGGGACGAATTCTTCCATGTCTTCGGCATCACCCGCCGGCGCGTCGCCTCCTTTGAAAAGCCTGCCATCAAGTCCGACGGCAAGGGCGGCTTCATCGACCTGCTCTGGAAGGGCGTCCTCCTCGTCGAGCACAAATCGCGCGGACGCGATCTCGACCGAGCCTTCCATCAGGCCACGGACTACTTCCACGGCCTCAAGGAGCGCGACCTCCCGCGTTACGTCGTCGTCTCCGACTTCGCCCGCATTCGCCTCTACGACCTGGACTCCGACGAAGACCCCGTCGAGTTCCCGCTCAAAGAGCTTCACAAGAACATCCGCAACTTCGGTTTCATCGCTGGCTACCAGACGAAATCCTATCCACCGCAAGACCAGGCCAACATCGATGCCGCTGAAAAGCTCGGCAAGCTCCACGATCTTCTCAGGGACGCCGGATACGAAGGCCATCCCCTTGAACTCTTCCTCGTACGCATCCTCTTCTGCCTCTTCGCCGAGGACAACGCAATCTTCGAGCGCCAGCAGTTCCGCGAGTGGATCGAGCAGCGCACGGCGGGAGACGGCTTTAACCTCGGTCCGCTACTCGCCCAACTTTTTCAGACACTCAACACCCCGGAAGACAAACGCCAGCGCAACCTCGACGAGCAACTCGCCGACTTCCGCTACATCAACGGCAAGCTCTTCGAGGAGTTCATCCCGCTCGCCTCGCTCGACCGCCGCATGCGCGAGGTAATTCTCGAATGCAGTGGCCTCGATTGGTCGCGCATCTCGCCCGCCATCTTCGGCGCTCTATTCCAATCGATCATGGACAAGAACGCACGTCGAAACCTTGGCGCGCACTACACCAGCGAGACCAATATTCTCAAAGCGCTGCAACCCCTCTTCCTCGATTCGCTCCACGCCGAGTTCGGGCGTGTACGCCGCGACGCCAAACGCCTCGGTGAATTCCACGCGAAGCTCCGAACCATCCGCGTCCTCGACCCGGCCTGCGGCTGCGGCAACTTCCTCGTCATCGCCTACCGCGAACTGCGCCTGCTCGAACTCGATGTCCTGCGCGAAATATTCAAATACACGTTGGAAGGCCAGCTCACCGTCAGCAGCATCGTCTTCGTCGATGTCGATCAGTTTTACGGCATNNTCGGTCGATCTCATCTACCTCGACCCGCCCTTCAACTCCCGGCAGGATTACAACGTTCTCTTCGCGGAGAAGGACGGCGCGCGCTCCGCCTCCCAGATCACCGCCTTCAAGGACACATGGGAGTGGAACGAGGAGTCCTCGCTCGCCTACGAGCAGGTCGTCGAACAGGGTGGCCGCGTCGCCGAAGTCATGCGCGCCTTCCGCACACTCCTCGGCGGCACGGACATGCTCGCCTACCTCGCCATGATGGCCCCGCGCCTCGTCGAACTCCGCCGCGTCCTCAAGGAGTCAGGCTCCATCTACCTCCGCTGCGACCCGGTAATTCCGATTTGAACCAAGCTATCCACATATATTTAGCCCAACGTATTGACTTCGCTATTTGTTTGCCAGCATGATGTGAGGGTGAACAAAACAAATTGCATTGGAACGCCGCATGGGGCAAAGGCAGCCGCAGATTTGCTAGCAACTGCGGGAGAGATCAAGTTTCGAACGATCTTGGCAGACCCACCATGGCAATTCAAGAACCGAACAGGGAAAATTGCGCCAGAACATAAGCGGCTTGCTAGATATGCAACCCTTTCACTTGAGGACATTAAAGCTTTGCCTGTATCGGCATGCGCCTCAGAGACTGCACATCTCTACCTTTGGGTTCCGAACGCATTGTTGCCCGATGGAATTGCAGTAATGAAGTCATGGGGATTTGAGTACAAGAGCAATCTCGTCTGGCACAAGATTAGAAAAGACGGTGGTCCAGACGGTAGGGGAGTCGGTTTTTACTTCAGAAACGTGACAGAGCTAATCCTCTTTGGCGTCCGCGGGCAGAATGCCCGAACCCTAGCACCAGGTCGAAGACAGGTAAATTTCCTTGCTACCCGCAAGCGCGAACATTCTCGCAAGCCTGACGAGCAATACCAGCTCATCGAGAGCTGTAGCCCCGGCCCCTTCATGGAGCTATTCGCCCGAGGACAGAGACCCGGATGGACAACTTGGGGCAACCAAGCCAATGAGTCGTATACGCCAACGTGGAACACCTATTCAAACCACTCACAGAGCGAACAAGCATTGTTTCCGGAGCTTTAGCCAATGAGTTTGGATCTCTTCCCAGAAGCGGTGTGCAGAAAGTTTGAGATAGTAGAGAACCACCATGCAGCGTCTATTCTGCACACAGACTTGCGTTCAGAGTGGGACGACCTCATTGAAATGCTCACGCAGTTCACGTTGCGGCGCTCAGACATCCTAACGCCGGGAGGCGGCAAATCGCCAATTTCCCGTGGAATAAACGGCTTCTTCTACAACCGACAGTGGAAGGAACACGACTTTAAAATCCAGGTCAAGGTGGACGATGCAGTCACCCTCGCTCCAACCCACCACGTCGATTACTTTCGGAATCGGGTAGCAATTGAAACGGAATGGAACAATAAGGATCCGTTCTTCGACAGAGACCTCACGACTTTCCGCTTGCTCTTCGAATTGAACGTCTTGAGCGTCGGGGCGATCATCACGAGGGCAAGTGAACTTCAGGATATCTTCGACGAGTTGGGCAAAGGACGTTCGTTCGGCAACTCGACGACACATATGGGCAAGCTAATTCCCAAACTAAACAATCGCGCCTCAGGGGGCTGTCCAGTCCTCGCATTCGGCATCAAGAAGACCGCGTATGACGCCGACGCATAGGACCACCCATGCCAGATCAGAACGAGTCGTTGTTCGACACGGAGAATCCGCAAGAGAAAGTCAGGCGTCGACTCAGCGGCACCAACGCAGACAGATTGTCGATTGCATATAGAGGCTCCGCCCTAGATCAGGGCAGTATGGACGCGATACTGCTATCGGATGGGCTAAAGGGATTCGCAAGATGCCTAAACAGAGTGGCCGAAATGCGCCTCGGCTCTCAAAGCGAATTCCGTGTAGAAGTGGAAGGAGAACCGCAAGCGGGTTCGTTGGAGTTGGTGCTCCGCTTCCTCAACCCCCTGGCCGAGAATCTCAGACAGTTAGGTAAATCCGAACTACTCGTCGGTATCGGCCTGATCTTGTCGATCTCGGGGTTCACTCTCAAGGACGCCGGGAAGACCCTGATAGCTTTCTATAAGAAGCTCCGCGGACGTGCGATTACAAACGAGACAGACCTGAAGGGTCTTTTCCCGTCTGATTTCCCAATGGATCCTGCGGAATTCGTAAAAATCTATAACGATCCCGAGGTGCAAACTGCGCTCCGAGCAGCGTTACGACCTGTGCGACAAAAGGGAATCGAGAGTTTCGAAACACGTGTCAACCGAAAACCAGTCGAGTCAGTCGCCAAGGCCGACGTAGAGGCCGCGGATGCCGCTGAAATGGAGGCAATAGTAAGCGACGAAGAAAAGGTTCTGGATGTAGAAAAAGCTTCATTCGTACCCCACCTCGCCTGGCATTTGTCAGATCATGGGAAGCCTTTCGATGCGAAAATCGAAGACCCAGTGCTCTGGCGACATGTCGAACTAGGCGACCGATTCGGCTACGGAGATAAGCTCCATGTAACGCTCCACACAGAAGCAGAACGCGAGTCCAATGGTCGACTGCAAATAACACGAACCGTAACCAAGGTTCACAGGATAGAGAGATCGACAGGTGTCCAAAAAAATCTCTTCCCGGATGCAGACCAGTAGACGGGTACCCCATTCCTTGCGCGGACCCCGCCCCCAATAACCCTGTCAAGAAAAATCGTACAACTCACTCCATCCAAACGAGATAAACTGACAAACTCGTCCCCCCAACCTGCTACAATTAAATAGGGGGCTTCTGTCTATATGTTCTATGTTCTGTCGGCGGAGCGCAACATCGCCATTCAACGTAAGTGTATTATTATGAAGATTTTACAAAATAAGTAGCCTGAAATCAAGATTTTACAGGCAAGATCCAGACCTGATCCAGATCAGGTCTAGATCTAACATATTTAGATGGAGGATTTTAGGTCATTTAGGGGGGGTATACCCCCCGTCTGAAGATCGGCACCGGCCCGGCAAGCGCATAACCCGCAGCCGCCAAGCCTGCCTGCGTTTACAATCATCTGGAAGGATGATCGACGCGCAGCCATGCGACTCGCCAAGCCCCAACTCGTCGAACGGACCGGCCGCGTCATTGCCCTCGCGCTCCTCGCCGCCGCCCTCGCCGGTTGCCAGGGCATCGCCGGAATCCAGCCCGTGTCGCAGGTTCGCGTCATCGACGTATCGCCCGACGCGCCCGCGCTGGACATCTATCCCGGTCCGCCCCAGAGCACGCCGGCCGCCCTCTATAACGTCGGCTTCGGCACGGTCAGCTCTTACATCTCCGTCGCCGCCGGAGCGAGCACTCAGGCGGCCACCATCGCCGGAACGCAGCAGCAACTCGCCACGGTCCGCGGCAATTTTTTGACGGGCAGCCGATACACTGTGCTTGCCGGCAACATCAGTGCAAGCCTGCAGATGACGGTGCTCAAGGATCAGTCCTACCCCGCGCCAACCGGCCAGGTGGCGCTGCGCTTCCTCGACCAGGCCACGCGCGCGGGCGCAGTCGACATCTACCTTGTGCCGCCAGGCTCCGCGGCCGCCAGGGTCGCGCCCATCGATACTGGCCTGAGTTATAGCAGCAACACGGGATACATCAACATTCCCAGCGGAACCTACTCCATCGTCGTCCTTCCCGCCGGCGCCGCTCCCTCCAGCGCCGCCTCGCCGCTCTACACCGGCAGCCGGATGAGCTACCCATCCGGCTCTGCCCGCACTATCCTCCTCATCGACCAGCAGCCAGCCACCCCATCCGGCCTGCAGGTCATCACCGCCGATGATTACGCCGCCGCAAACTAGATTCAGCCGTCAACGCGTAACTCGAAGCAAACCAGGGAAAGGAAATGCGTCTGAGAAATCCATGACCCAAAGTAAAACAATCTCCGTTGCCATGTGTACGTATAACGGCGAGAGATATTTGCGGGAACAGTTGGAGAGCATTGCATTGCAGACGCGGCTTCCCGACGAGCTTGTGATCTGTGACGACCGGTCCACGGATTCGACAGCGGAGATTATCCGGGATTTTGCAGACTCGGCGCCGTTCCCTGTGAGGTTTAACCTCAATCCAGTGAATCTTGGTGGAGCGGCAAAAGGAATTACGAAGAACTTTGAGCAGGCGAGCAGGCTTTGTACAGGAGACCTCATTGCCTTCTGCGATCAGGATGACGTGTGGTTGCCAAAGAAGCTCTTCCGCATGGCACAGACAATGGAGGAGCAGCCCCAACTGGGAGGGATCTTTGTGGATGCACAGCTAATCGACGACCAGGGAGTTACAAAAGATATATCGCTGTCTGAGACTACCGGGATGACGCATAGCGAACATGAGAGACTCATGCGCGGGGAGATTCTTCCCGTCCTTCTTTCGATGACCAAGGTATATGGCTGCAGCCTGATGGTCGATGCTAAACTACTGATGAAACTCTTGCCCGTTCCGCCTAACTGGTGGTTCGACGCGTGGGTTCCTTGCATGGTCGCCATTCACTCTAAACTGGAATTTATTCCCGAGCAGCTTTTTTATTACAGAATTCATGCAACTCAAAGCGGTGTCGGTGCTTCTCTTCCCACCGTGCCTGAAAGAGTGAAGCAATGGAAGCACTCTGCAAAGGACTACTGGAGAGATTCCGAGCCGCAGCTTGCAGATCTCTACTCAAGACTGGCGTCTGAGAATAATCCCAGAATGAATCCTTATCTGGAATATATTAGCGGACGAATGGATCTGCTGCGTTTCCGTGCCGAGCTTCCATCGAATCCTATGTTCCGAGCCGTCAAGGTGATCTCCAAGACGAGAAATTATCGCCGATACTTCAATGGCTGGAAAAGTATGATCAAGGATCTGACTGCCTGATGTCTTGTCCAGCGGACTGGTGTTAGAATTTTTCTTGTTGTTGCTGCCTTCGCAATACAGCCCTGTAGGATAGAGAACTGCCGGCGGCGCTTGTACAGGTAACGGAAGAGGGCCAAGCAAGTTCAATTGGCATGGATGGGGAGAGGTTCTCAGTATGTTCTTTCGCGCCAGGCGGGCCTTGGGACGGGCGTGGTTCGACTTCAACTGTCGCGCTCTGCTGAGTACGCCGCCGGTCCATTCGAGCGACGACAAGCTCACGCTTGTCTCGATGCTTTGCCATGGCGAAGTGGTGATGTATCTGCTGGCGGTGAAGTCCTTCTGCGGACAGCTTGGACGCAACCCGGAAGTCGTGATTCTTGATGATGGAACGCTGACGAAATCGGATAATGCCACTCTGCAAGCACACATACCGGGAGCGCGAATTGTTCCCATGACCGAGGTTACTCCGGATCATTGCCCAAAGGGGAGTTGCTGGGAGAGGCTTCTTCTGATCGGTGATTTAGTGAAGAACACCTACGTTGTGCAACTCGATTCCGACACACTCACTGCGAACTCGATTGCTGAGGTTGCGCAGTGTATCGATGCGAATCGATGCTTTACCCTATTGGGCGATGGTTCGCATCCAGAGATCGAGCCGATGGTGAATGCATGCGCACGCTCGAAGGCGAATATGAGTCCGATGGTGCAGGCAGTTTGCGAGCGGTCCTTCGATCAACTGCCAGAGAGTGCATCACTGAAGTATGTTCGTGGCAATGCCGGGTTCACTGGATTTGCGAAGGGGGCCATCGATCGGGAGAAAATTGTATGGTATTCCGACCTGATGCGGCGCATTGCCAGAGAGAAGTGGGACGAGTGGGGCAGCGAACAGGTAACGTCGAATCTTTTGATTGCAAACTCGGCGGCAGCACAAGTGCTAGAGTTTCCCAAGTATCTTTCTTACTGGGCGCACGCCGATGTCCCCTATGACGATGCATCGTTTATCCACTTTATCGGGCCTCATCGCTATTCAAATGGTTTTTATGTCGAGAGCGCCGGGAGGATCATTGCGACCCTGGCAAAAGCTGCAGGGTTGAAGGCATAGGCCAGCCGTTGCTATTTTGCGCGGTCTGACAGCGGTTGGGCGTGTCATACCGAGGAGAGCAGTTTCTGGTAGGCACTCGCGATGCGAGTCATCATGGCTTCGGTGGTGAAGTTCTCTGCAACAATGGCTTTTCCAGCTGCGCCCATTGCCTTTGCCTGAGATGGGTCGGAGAGTAGCCGGATGATGGCTGTCGACAGCGCCGCAGGATCGTCCGAGGGGACAAGGAAGCCACTTACTCCATCTCTCACGGCCTCCGAATTACCCCCGACGTTGGTGGCAATGACCGGAAGAGACGCAGCCATGGCTTCGATAATTGCATTGGAGAAGCCTTCGCTCCGAGAGGGAAGGACGAAGATGTCCGCATCGGAGAGATGTTGGTGCAGGTCTGTGACACTGCCGACAAAATGAAAGTGATCGGATAGGTTGAGCTCGCGGACCAGAGCTTGCAGTTCAACGAAGTAGCCGGGCTCTAACACATTGCCTGCGATGCTGAACGAGACGTTGGCGAAGTGCGGCACGATGGACGCGGCTGCCTTGATAAAGACATCGTGGCCTTTCACTCGACGGATATTTCCTACTGTTGTGACGAGGAGTTTGTCTGAAGCAGTTGTGCGCTTGAATGCGGTATGCCACCCGGTTAGATCGAGACCGTTATAGATGGTCTGGACACGAGTGGGATCGATTCGATCCACCTCGATGCAATGCTGACGAACTCGCTCCGAGACGGCAAAGACTGCATCCGGAACGCTGGCCATGAGGCGATATGCTAAACGGTGCTTGCGGGCGCGAAGGATCCCCATGTCTCTGCGGCTCCAGATCAGCTTTGCGTTTGACATTGTCTTAGTTACAAATCCCGCCCAGAGATCGGAGCTCTCGAAACAAGTCTGGACAATCTGGATTTGTTGCTGACGAAGAAATCTACTAAGGTCGAAAGCAGATCGAAGGGACGTGAGGTCGTAGGTGCGCTGCAATGGAAGCAGGTAGATGGGACATGGGGGCGAATTGAGGGTAAGTACGGCACTTTCAGGGTGGACTGAAAAGGTCAGTATCGATGCGCGATACCCATACTGCGGCAGAAGGGCCGCGAGGTTCAGGACGATCCGTTCTCCGCCGCCGAGGCTCTTGGGAAACTGATCGAGCACAAGCAAAACATGAGGCAATGCGGAATGCACTGCTTGCTTACGATTTAAACCTTCCAGAGGCAACTCGATGATCCTACTCATTATGGAACTTTCCAGCGAACAAGTTTTATGGACGCAAACAAAATAAATAATAAATCGGAAGATTGCTATCGATAGGCCATATATGGGTTGATAATGTTAGCGGAATCACCCTCGGCTTGTGGTGCGGTTGATTCCGATTCCATGAGATGGGTTGCCCGAATCGCCGCTCCAGCAAGCACCCAAAGAAGCCCGGTGATTTCAAGATAGGTCCAACGGTCGCCAAAAAAGTTTGCAACAATGCAGGAGCAGGTCGCCAGAAGAAGGCCCAGGCCCAGACCTCGATAGAGTGGGTCGGTTGCGCGCTTGAAGAGCCGGTAAGACATTGCGAGCAATTGTTGAAGTAGAATACAAGCTATAATAAGGCCGATAATACCAGTTTCTACCATCACCTTGACATACCAGTTATGAGTGTCTTTCAAGTTGTCGACGTGCTCTCCCAACTGAAAGGTTGCATAGCCAGTTCCGACGATCGGACTGTGAAGAATAGATTTTTCCGCGTTCTGCCAAAGGTCGACTCGCTCCTGGGCTGAGGCCTCGAGTTGTCCGTTGGAGTTTTCGGTCATGATGACCCGCTCGCGGACGGGGGCAGGCACGAGCGTCTGCCAAGTCAGCAGAAAGAGTCCAAGGACCAGAAGCAGTTTTCGATCCTTCAATAGGCCGAGGACAAGGACGCTGAGGAGCACAGCGAGATATCCTCCGCGCGAGAACGTGTACATGGTTGCAAACAGCGTGATCGCTACCAATCCGTAGCAGAATACTTTGATTTTTATTTTCTTGACAAATTGCGTAAACCCCCAAAAAAACATAGCAAACTGGGCAAGAAATGCCGCCGTCTGGTTTGAACCGTAGGCGAGAGGACCGCCTCCGCGTTTGTCCTCGTCGAAAGTCGTCCAGGTTCTCGTCATGCTCTCCATAATGCAACTTCTATCAATAAACAAAAGGGAGATGGCTGTAATGAGGACAATGTTTCTAATAGCTTTCCGGTCTTCGATAACCAAGCCTGCCGCTACGAAGACCAATGGAATTACCATGTAGTCTTTCCATGTAACGAAGTTGATGTCAGAGAGCCAAAATGGTGCGGGAGCATTTGAAAGCGCCACGCCGATCCACATTGAAAGATAGAGATAGATTGCAAAGACGAGCCAGATCAGGTAGAGCTTTGATTTAGGAAGGTGCTTTCCGTGGATGAGAGCTCCGACGATGACTGCCAGAACAAGGATCGTCATCATGTTGGCACCCAGCGGATAGTCGATGAAGTGGTCCCGCAGTATGCGGTATGGGAGGAATGGGAGCATATAGTAGAGGCCAAGAAGGGGCTTCCCGCCTAACGAGACGAGGCACATGATCCAAAACCCCAAGTAGGCGGCCTGCGGGATGAAGTGTCCAATACCTGTTCCAAACATGCGATCCTTATAAGTCTGCATGCGAATGCAAATAGGCTCGTCGCATACTGAATTAGTTCACTAGACCCAAACCCTGTTTCTTCCTGCAATGAAATTATAAAACGCAAGTAATGCCGCAGCGTTAAGCATGACAAGTGTGCTGGCGATAGCAACCGGCTTGAATCTTCTGAGCGTTGGGTTCAACATCCCAACGGCGGCCAGAGCATAGAAGAGTATCTGGAGCCAGAAAATAGATCGGTAGAATGACCCGGTCGATAGTGCGGAAGACATCAGCATGAGGACCAACAGCAGTGGAACCTGAAGTCGCAGGAGCTTATGGCTGATAAGACGGAAGAGCAGAGGGTTCGCCGGCGAAAGCATCCATGGCGCTAGCCGAAGCAACTGGTAGTTCCCGGTCAGGGTACGAACCTTACGCGAGAACTCCTTGCCCTTTTCGCTGAAGAGTTGGTCGCGTGCTATTGCCGAGGGCTGAAATACGACGCGTTTTCCTGCGCGCGCCACATGCATGGGTATAAATACGTCGTCGAGGATAGTCCCCGAGGGCATTTCTGTATAGAGTTCACGACGGATTGCATAGATGGCCCCAGTTACTCCGACGACAGAGCCTGACTCAGATTCGAGCTTACGCACAACTTTCTCGATCTTCCAGTAGATGCCGAGAGCATCGGAGGCGGGCTCATTGGCGCTTGTCTCGAGCAGCAACTCTCCGCTTACGGCACCCACGGTAGAATCGGCGAAGCAGGAGACGAGTTCGATGATTGCGTCCGGATCGACCAACTGCCGGGCATCCTGAAAGACCAGGATCTCGCCTGTGGCGTGCTTGACGGCCTCGTTCAGGGCGCAGGCCTTTCCATTCGATTGGTCGAGTATAACGGTGCAGATGGCGGGAATGTGCAGCCGCAGAATGCTGGCTGTCCGATCCGTCGATCCATCCGAGGCGATGACAATCTGAAGTCGGTTCTTCGGGTAATCCAGAAGACGAAGGTTCTCCAGTTTGGCAGGCAGATACGCTTCTTCATTGCGGGCAGTGATGATAATAGAAACGTCGGGCAGGATCGACTTTTTGAGGATGGGGCTCCTGAACATCCGGACCTGAAGCCATAGCCAAATCGCATAGCCGAAATAAGCGTAAGCTACCAATGCGAGGCAGAGCCAAAAGAGTAGCTTCATGGTGCGCTCCGGTAGAGCGGTAACGCTTTGGCGGGCGACCGAACCACGCCAGTCGCAAGGCAAGGGCCGACCTGTCGGGCGACAGCTCCGTGAAGGTTGTGCAACGCCGTGCTGTGAGCGATTGTTCTCAGGGGGTATAAGCTCCTCATGCAGGCTTGCAGAAGGCTGGGGTTCAGCCGAGCACTGCTTTCCCTGATGATACGTCATCCGACCTCATGAGCAGGTGTCGGTCTAGTCCAAAAGTGGTAGCGGAAGCGCTGCTATGGATGCATCCCGCAATACTGATATCGTATGCCATGCATTTCAGCATTGGACCATGAGGCTGCTACCATCGCATATGCGCTTTAGGCATTGCCTGAGCCTTTGAAAGCCAGTAAAGTCGAGATGTTCCCGCCACGGTTTGAAGTTGGCAAGAAGGAGTTCTGGCTTGGAGTTGCGAGTACGACATATCGCGCGGAACGTACTGTTTAACTGGTTTGGAACGATTGCCAATATGGCGGTCGGCCTCTTCCTGTCGCCATTTATCATCCATCGACTGGGAAATGTAGCCTATGGCGTCTGGGTGCTGGCAATAGGAGTCGTGGCCTATCTTGGCCTTCTGGATCTTGGGATGCAAAGTGCGGTCCTGAGGTTTGTCTCCAAGGGGCACACGCAAAACGATCATCAGGGNNAGCGCCGGACTCGCTGCGGTATTTCCGCTTATATTCAAGGTCCCGGCTGAACTAGCGGGCGATGCCAGAAAAGCCATCCTGCTGACCGGCGTCAAGATGGCGATTACGATGTCGATTGGCGTTGTAGCGGGGGTGCTGTCAGCGCTCAACCGTTATGACCTGCAGAATTACCTGAGTATGGTGCAAACGGCGGTTCGCGTGATTGGAGTCGTGGCCGTGTTGCGCACAGGGCACGGCATCGTCGCGATTGCCGTATGCGAGCTGATTGCGGTATTGATTTACAACGCGCTTCTGGTTTGGGCCGCGCACAGGCTTTATCCTCAACTGCAAATCCTGCTGAGCAAACCGAAGAGAGAGACGCTGAGGCGGATATGGACATATAGTTCCTATGCTTTTCTGACGACGGTCGCGGTCCAGTTGATCTACCAGACCGACTATCTTGTAGTTGGCAAATATGTTTCAGTTGCGGCTGTGACTTACTACGCGATTGGATACTCACTCTGTAGCTATACAAGCCAGGCAATTAACTCGATGGGCGCTACGTTCGTGCCCGCCGCAAGCACTTATGAGGCGGCGGGCGATACTAATAGCCTGTTGATGCTCTACAAGAACGGGACTCGCGCCACGCTCGCGGTTTCACTGCCCATCCTGATCACTCTGATGGTCCGCGGCCGCGATTTTATCGGCCTTTGGATGGGGCCGCAGTACTCACAGAGATCGGGGACCGTCCTCATCATTCTTAGTACTGCTTTTCTTTTTGCATTCGCGAACCGGACCGCGCAAGCAATCGCCTTCGGGGTAGAGAAACACAAGATGGGCGCGATATGGGCGATTGGGGAAGGTGTTGTGAATCTAACACTGAGCATTATTCTGGGGCGCCGGTATGGAATCTATGGAGTGGCCATCGGAACCATGGTTCCCAGCTTATTTGTGAACCTTGTACTGTGGCCGGGCTATATCTCCAAGCTGGTAGGACTGAGTTACTCTGAAGTAGTGTGGAAGGTGTGGACACCGGTGTATTTGTCGTCGGTTCCTTTCGCCATTGCCACCTATGTTGTGAATGTCCGCTTTCCCGCGCACAATCTCATGGTTTTTTTCCTCCAGGTCATCGCTGTCCTGCCAATCTTCTTTATCGCGATTGGGCTCGTGTTTCACGGTTATGTTCGCAGCGAGTTATTTCCTAAGTTGAAATATGCGATGCTGGACAGGAAATGATATGGATCTCGACGTCATTATTTCGACTTACAACCGGGCAAATTTACTCAAGGACTGCCTGAGGAGCATCTTCGTTGCCGTCCGCCCGAAAGGCCTGAATATTACCGTAGTCGCAGTCGACAATAATTCAGGAGATAACACAAGAGAGATTGTGCGGTCGTTCCTGGAACTGCACGACCTTCCCGTCAGATACATCTTTGTTGGGCGCCCGGGGAAATCGGCGGCGCTCAATGAGGCGCTTGCGCAAACAGAGGGCGAATTTGTGGGTTTTATCGACGACGATGAGCAGCTTGATCCTGCATGGTTCGAAGTTGCCTATCGTGAACTCTCCGCTTCTCCAGCGGTTGACTACATCGGCGGTCCCAACCATCCCAACTGGGAACATGCGGCCCCGGATTGGCTTCCGCTAGCCTATCCCGGGGCGATCGGGATTGTTCTCCGGCCTGAGCGCACAACGTTCTCGCGTGAGTTCGGAGGAATGTTGATGGGCGGCAACGCCGTCATTCGCAGGGCGACTTTGGAGAGAGTGCTGCCGTATCCCGAACGACTTGGGAAGATTGGCAACAAGATTCGAAGCGGTGAGGATGAGGTCATCTACCATCGTCTCCTTGATATTGGCGCACTGGGAATTGTATTGCCGGACCTGATCATTTACCACTGGATACCGGCTGAACGAATGACCAAGAGGTACTTTCGAAGATGGATCGCCGGGCGAGGAATCTCGGTTGGCTGGCAACTCCGCGAAAGAGGATTCAAAGAGCCTGGACTGCTGGGAATCCCGAGGTATCAGTTTGGCGCCTGCTTCCGGGCGCTTTGGCCAATGCTGGCCGCGAAGTCGCAGAGAGAACGCTTTACGGCCCAACTTATTGTCCTCGACTGCTTGGCAACGCTCTACGGCCGTTACTTCTACTGAGCTCCAACCCGAGAATCGCCCAAGCGAGCCGTATTGGAGCGTCGGCCTGGGAAGATGTGCGGCAGAACTACAATGCGTTTTTTACAGTAAGAGTGTCTACGCTATCTGGGATCTCCCTCCTGCACCTGGTATCCATCGGGGGCCATTAAGACGGCGGGGTCGGGCGCAACTAACTGGATGTCGGTGGTCTCGGCGGTCGATACGTAGTTCGAGGTCAGATCGTCGGTGATGGTACGGAGTTGGATACCTGTGTCTGGCGAGGTCCAGGTTTCCTGGGTCACGATGATGTCGCGGTTGTTTCCCTCGTAGCCAGCAGGGATGTTACGAGTAGTGCTGCTACCGGTAGCGTAGAGGCCAGCGACCGTTTGTGGCGGCAACGATTCAGTGCGCTGCGGGATGTAGGGTCTGTTGGGCTGTGGATTAGCCGGCGCTTGGGTCGAGGGTTGCGTGACTGGCTGTGAAAAGGGATGGACCGTTACGATGGTGGGGGTGTTGGGCTTGCCGACTGTCCAGTTCATGCGTATACGCGCGACCGGGTCGTACACGATGTCATCGCGAGACTGGGTCCCATCAGGCAGGGTGCGAATGCTCTCGTTGCGTTCGCGTCCGACGTCGTCGTGCCATATCCGATCCATTGTGACAACGGTGATGGTAGTGCCGTCGGCCTGGGTATTAGCGTTCGTGATGCGCTGCATGGCGACGTAGGGACGAAAATGCTGCTGCACCACTGGGGTGGGGCAGTTACAGGCGGCGGGCGTGCCGGAGGGAGCAGGCGTGGGAGTCATGTCCCTTATCTCGTATCCCTCGGGGGCTTTGAAGAGGGCGGGATCGGGGTCGGTCTGCTGGACGTCGGTGATCTCAGTGGTCGACTTGCCATTGCGCGGGTCGTCGCTGATCCTACGGAGTTGGATGCCGAGGTCGGGCGTAGTCCAAGTTTCCGAGGTCACAGTGATGTCGCGGTCGTTGCCCTCGTAGCCGGTGGGGGTGGTGCGGGTATAGCGCGTGCCGGTAGCGTAGAGACCTTCGATAGTCTGGGGCGGCAGCGACTCGGAGATGTTGGGATAAAAGCGCGGCCGGACTGGCTGTAGCTTGATCGGCGCTAGTTGAACCGGTTGAGAGAATGGCTGCGGCATGTGATTGAGATTCACGACTTGGGGAACGGAGGGGTTGCCGACCGTCCAACCCATGCGTATGCGCTCGACCGGGTCGAAGACGCTAATCGAGTGAAACGGGGTCCCATTGGACATGGTGCCAGAGGTCTCTTGGCGTATGCGGCCGTCCGTGTCGCGCCACATCTGCGAATCTGTGACATTGGTGATGGTGGTGCCGTTGGCCAAGGTTTGCACGTTCGTGGTCGTCTGCTTGGCCGAGTAGGGCTGGACATGCTGCGGCACCGGTATCGCGCGGGTGGGGCAACTACAGGATGCGGGCGCGGCGGGAGTCTTGCTGGTTGCGTGCGCGGCTGGAGTCGAAGTGGCGGACTTCGCGGTGGAATTTGCAGTGGACTTGCTGGCGGGGGCCTTCGCGGTCTGTGCGGAGGCGGCTGGTGGGAGCAGGACTGGGCCGAAAGAGAGCGCGAGGAGAAGGGTACAGGGGCCGATGTGCATGGAGATTCCTCTGCTGGATAAGCTACTCCTCGAAGCTATTGATTTCAATCGGGCTGGACATATGAGGTGGGTCATGTGAGGGGGAGATCTTCGCGGCTTCGGGTGCGCGAGCCGGTAGTGATGATGAGGGCGGCGGCGAGGATGAGCGTGCCGCCGGTGCGGGCGCTGGGGCCGAGACTCTCATGCAGCAGGAAGACACCGAGCAGCGATCCGATGAGGGGCTCCATGTTGAGCAGGACTCCGGCCTGGGAGGCCGGGACCTGGGTGAGTCCCCAATTCCAGAGCAGGGTGGTGGAGGCGGTGCAGAGCAGGCCGCTGGCGGCAAGCGCGAGCCAGGCCTTGAGCGAGATGGCTGCGATGGGCGGCGGGCCGAAGGGCTGGCGATAGAGGATGGGGACGACGAGGAGGAGCATCGCCGTGCCGGCGGCGACTCCGTAGGCGGTGACGGTGATGGCGCTGTGGCGCAGCATCAGGCGCTTGTTGATGAGAATCCAGGCGAGGGCAATGACCAGGGAGAGGACGACGAGCATGTCTCCGGTGAGAGTGGGGCCGGTTGCTCCAGTGGCGTGGCGCGCGCCGAGTGCGATGAGCGTGGCTCCGAGAGTAGAGAGGGTGAGAGCGAACCAGCCGATTCGGTCCATGCGCTCGTGGGCGAAGAGGGTGGCGGCGACGGCGAGCAGAACAGGCAAGGTGCCAACCATCAGCGAGGCGTGCGAGACGGTGGTGAGGGCGAGGCCNNGGAGAACTGGATGAGGAACTGGACTGGGATTCCGAGGAAGGAGGCGAGCAGCAGGAGGCCCCAGTCGGCGCGTGTGAAGCGGGGGCGGTGGAGCAGGAGCAGGGGCGCGAGGGCGACGGAGGCGAAGAGGAAGCGGTAGAGGACCATTGCGCCGACGTTCATCTCGGCGAGGGCGATCTTGCCGAAGAAGAAGCCGCAGCC
>PLOT01000251.1 GCA_003142215.1 Granulicella sp.
GGAGTCGTCATCTTCCTCTTCCCCTACTTCATCGGACGCCTCACCAACGTCGGCTTCTTCGTCCTCGCCGGCCTTGGCCTCGCCGTCGTCTGCGGCATCCTCCGCTGCTGCTGCACCGAAGGCGACTGCATCGACGACCCCGCTCCCGCACGGCCCACCCACCCCCGCTCCACCCCCCACTAGCCCTCGCCGCATAAGCATTCTCGCCACCAGACGCATTACACTCAAACACAGCACTGTATGCGCCTGCTCACCCGATACATCCTTCGCGAAGTCGTCTCCTACGCTCTGCTTGGTGCGGTCCTCTTCACCTTTGTCCTCTTCATGCGCGACCTGCCCAAGATTCTCGAGCTGGTCGTCCGCGACTCCGCCTCCCTCACCGACGTCCTGCGCATCTTCGCCTACACCCTCCCCAACACCCTCACCGTCACGCTGCCCACCGCAGTCCTCGCCGGAATCCTCCTCGGCCTCTCCCGCCTCGCCGCGGACAGCGAGATCACCGCCATGCGCGCCTGCGGCATTGGTGCCTTCGCCTTCGTCCGCATCGTCTCCATCCTCGCCTTCATCGCGCTCGGCCTCGGCCTGCTCAACGCTCTCTACTTCGCCCCGCGCGCCGCTACCAACCTGCTCAAGCTGGAAGACCGTCTCAAAACCTCGCAGGTCTCCTTCGAGGTCCAGCCCCGCGTCTTCTACGAAGACTTCAAGAACTACGTCCTCTACGTCCAGGACATTCCCTCTGGCGGCACCGCCGCTTGGCACCACATCTTCCTCGCCGATCTCGCCCAGCCCGCTAACCCAAACGTCACCACCGCCGACCAGGCCCTCGTCTTCAATACCGGCAACGCCAACTCGCAAGCCCTCCGCCTCCACCTGCTCGACGGAGGCCAGCACCAGATCTCCCCTACCAATCCAGACCAGTACGACATCTCCACCTTCGCCTCCACCGACCTGCCCCTCCAGTTCAACTCCCAGGATGACACCCACGTCTCGCGCTCAGACACTCCCCTGCACGCGCTCTCGCTCCATGAACTCATGCAACGCATCCACTCCGCCGGCCCCAACCCGCAATCCCTCAACTCCGCCGACACCCGCGCCGCCCGTATTGAACTCAACCTCCGTTTCTCCTATCCCTTCGCCTGCATCGTCCTCATGCTCATCGGCGTCCCACTCGGTCTCTCGTCCCGGCGCGGTGGCAAGAGCATTGGCGTTGTCCTCACGCTGCTCCTCGTCTTCGCCTACTATCTCATCTCCAACATTGGCGTCGAATTTGCCAAGTCCGGCAAGCTCTCCCCGGTCCTCGGTGTCTGGGCCGCCAATCTCATCTTCACCGCCTTCGGCATTCTCCTCCTGCAACAGCTCGCCGGAACCGGTTTCCTGATTCACTTCTTCAACTCCATCGCCGCATCCCTCGGCAAAGTGCTCTCCCACATCGCCCCATCGCGCATCAGTTCATCCCTCGCGCGCCTCAACCGTTCCAAGCCCCACCCAGCCGCCAGCGCAGCCGCAGCACGCATTGCCTCCATCCACGCATCCGCCGCCAGTGCGCCCATCCCCAGCCTTCCCACCCACGCGCACGCGCTCCATCCCCACCAAACTCTCGTCCAGCGCATGAGAAGTCTCTTCAACACCAAATTCCCCCTCCTGCTCGACGAGTACGTCATGCGCGCATACGCCACCAACTTCATCCTCTCCCTCGGCACATTCGCCCTGCTCTTCATCGTCTTCACCTTCTTCGATCTCATCGGCGACATCGTCCACAATCACACTCCGCTCCTCACTGTCGGCGACTATCTCCTCAACCTCATCCCCTACATCGTCTCCACCGTCACTCCGCTCTGCTCACTGCTTGCCGTCCTCATCACCTTCAACTCGCTCAATCGCAGCTCCGAACTGACCGCCATGAAGGCCACCGGCATCAGCCTCTACCGCGTCGTCGCTCCCGTCGTCGTCCTCGCAGCCATCCTCTCCGCCGCCCTCTTCGCCTTCAACGAGTCCTACCTCCCAGACGCAAACCGCCGTCAGGAGGCGCTCCGCGCAGAGATCAAGGGCAAGCCCGCACAGACCTTCCTGCTTCCAGGCCGTCAATTTATCTCCGGCCAGGCCGGCCCAGCCGGCTCGCCCGACCGAATCTTCTACTACCAGGCCTTCGACAAGTACAGCGACGTCTTCGCCAACCTCACCGTATTCGAGTTCGATCCCCAGTCCTTCACCCTCCAGCGTCGCCTCTTCGCCAAAACCGTCCGCTGGGATCCCACCGCCAACCAATGGGTCTTCAACAACGGCTGGCAACGCACCTTCGGCAAGCAGACCGTCGCCTCCTACCAAACCTTCACCCTCGATACCTTCCCCGAGATCCACGAGCAGCCCAACTACTTCATCAAGGAAAAAACACAGTCGCAGGAGATGTCCTACCGCGAGCTCTCCAACTACATCGCAGACCTAAGCCAGTCCGGATTCGACACCATCCGCCTCCGCGTCCAACTCGATCGCAAACTCGCCGACCCCGCCATCACCCTCATCATGGCCATTCTCGCCGTCCCCTTCGCTCTCTTCATGGGCAAGCGCGGAGGTCTCGCCGGCATCGCCACCGCCATCGGAGTCGCTATCTCCTACTACATCGTCGCTGGCACCTTTAGCGAACTGGGTAATATCAACACCCTCCCTCCCCTGCTCGCCGCCTGGTCTCCCGATCTCCTCTTCGCCATCATCGGCTCCTACCTCCTCCTGAGAACCCCCACCTAGCCCCACATCTTGTCTAAATTATGTAAATTAGGAAGTGACATGAAAACCATCTTTCCGCTCTCCATCCTCGCCCTAACCCTCGCTGTGCTTCTGATCGCAGCACAAACCACCAACCCGGCCGCCTCTTCGGCCGCGAAGAAGACCGCAACCAGCACGCCGGCCGCCGCCGCATCGCAGTCCGCGCGCGGCTGCGTCAAGCTGCCCACTCTCTCCCCCAGGATTCCAGCGCTTCCCGCCGGCCTCTCCTGCGCCAAACCGCTCTACACCATCACCACAAATCCTCCTGCTAAACTCACCGACATCTCTCCCATGGAGGACCCCGCCCTGCGCGATGCCATCGGCATTCCGTTGCCCATCGCCATCACCCTCAGCTACATCGACACCAAAGTCGGCAGCGGAGCCCTTGTCGCCCCGCGCAAGTGGTACTCCATCCAATACACCGGCTACCTCGTCGATGGCACCAAGTTCGACTCCTCCTTCGACCACCCCGGCCACGCCCCCCTCTCCTTCCAGCAAGGTCCACAAGGCCCGCAAGGACAGCGACAGGTCGTTCCCGGAATGGACACCGGCCTCGACGGCATGAAGGTCGGCGGCAAACGTCGCCTCTTCATCCCTTACCAGCTCGCCTACGGACCCAGCGCTCACGGAAACATCCCACCAAAGTCCATGCTCATCTTCGATGTCGAACTCGTCAGCCAGAGCGACAAGGACCCCACACCCAAGCCTCCTGTGCCTCCAGCCGCCGCACCTAAACCGGCAGCCGCACCAGCGCCAGCAACACCACCTGCTCCAGCAGCCGCTCCCGCGCCAGCGCCAGCCGCCGCCGCACCCAAACCGCCAACTCCACCCGCGCCAGCCGCCGCACCTGCACCAGTTGCCGCGCCCAAACCTTAACCTCAACCTCTGTATCGAAAGTTGGCCGGGAGCGCTCAAATCTCCCGGCCTTCTTTTAATTTGCACGTCAACAGCAGATCCCGCTGACTTGCTGGCTCGCTGGCTCGCTGACTTGCTACTCTGAACCCATGCACCTCTACGCAGCCACCACAAATCCCGGCAAGCTCCGCGACTTCGCCCGCGCCGCCGCGTCCTCGCCCTCCATCCACATCGAACCCCTCTCAGGCCTCGCCGACATCCCCGCCCCGCCCGAGGACGAACCCACCTTCGAGGCCAACGCCCGCCTCAAGGCCGTCTACTACTCCCTCCGCGCCCCCAACCTCCTCGTCCTCGCCGACGACTCCGGCCTCGAAGTCGCCGCCCTCGACGGCGCACCCGGCGTCCGCAGCGCCCGCTTCGCCACCGACCAGCAGCCAGCCCTCGCGGTCCCCGCCGCATCCGGCACCCGCCCCAACGAAAATCCAGACAATCGCAACAACGCCGCACTCCTCGCCGCACTCGCCACCGTCTCCGAAGCCCGCCGCCAGGCCCGTTACCGCTGCTCGCTCGCCCTCGCCCGCAATGGCGAAGTCCTCCACACCGCCGAAGGCACGGTCGAGGGCCTCATCCTCACCGTCCCGCGCGGCACCGGCGGCTTCGGCTACGACCCACTCTTCTTCCTTCCCCACCTCGGCCGCACCATGTCCGAACTTCCCCCCGCCGACCGCCTCGCCCTCAACCACCGCGGCCGCGCCATCGCCGCCATGCTCGCGCATCTCAACCAACAACCAGCAACCAGCAACTAACAACCTTTTTCGCACCCCCTGTCCGCTATTCGCACACACGCCTCCCCGATTTGACTCCCTCATCTCCACGCGAAATAATCACTTGCCACCATATTGTGCGTGCGCGCACTCACAAACAGATCGCGCGTCATTCACACGGTAGCCATTCACAGGAGCAGTACCCATGGCAACATCCGCACCACCCGCCCCATCGCACGCATCCGTGCGCGAAATCAAGAAAGTCCAGCCTCTCCGCCCGGACCCCGGCCACTCCTTCCTCTGGCGCAAGCTCCACTCCCTCTCCGGCCTCGTCCCCATCGGCGCGTTCCTCATCGAGCACATCCTCTCCAACATCGAAGCCCTCGGCGGTCCGGCGGCCTACGGACATCAGGTGCGCCTGCTCAACTCGCTGCCTCAGGTACGCGTCCTTGAGTGGACCTTCATCTTCATCCCCCTCGCCTTCCACGCCCTCTACGGAGTCGTCATCGCCCTGCGCGGCCGCGCCACCGTCAACATCTACCCCTGGGCCGGCAACTGGGGATACCTCACCCAGCGCATCACTGGCATCATCGCCTTCGCCTACATCATCCAGCACGTCTGGCGGCAGCGCTTCAGCGGAGTCATGCTTCCCGAGCATCCCGGCGCGGCCTTCGCCAAGGTCCAGCACGAGCTGCATAACCCCTGGATGCTTGCCATCTACATCGTCGCCATGATCGCCATCTCCTTCCACTTCTCCTACGGCATCTGGCTCTTCGCCGCCAAGTGGGGAATCACCCCCGGCACGCGCGCCCGCCACCGCTTCGGCCAGCTCTGCGCGGCCTTCGGCTCCGTCCTCTGCATCCTCGGCCTCGCCAGCATCTACGCCTTCGTCGGCAACCCTAAGTACGCCAACGCCCCCGCCGACGCCTTCGCCCCACCCGCCATCACCCAACCCGCTCCCGCCACTCCGCCAGCGGGATCGACCAATTCACAGCAACCCGGAGACACAAGGTGAAAGTCGAGCCGTTAGCCGTTGTGGCTTCATTGCAGGCCATTATGATTCCGACCTTCCTCGTCACTCACATAATGAAACTGCGTTTACTTCGGCTAGCCGGCAAGAAATTGACGTGGAGACAATGGATGAAATCTTCAGTTCAGAACGAGCTACCACCGGAACTGCGAAAACGGTATAGCGTGCTAGACCTAATTTCAAATTTCTCGTTCCTTTGCATAATGTCACTCGTCCTCTACTACGACTTCAAGATTCGGTAATTCAGAGTCTCACTTAGGAAGAACTCATGCCCGCATCACCCCGCATCATCGTCATCGGAGGAGGCCTCGCCGGTCTCTCCGCCGTCATCAAGATCGCCGAAGCCGGCGGCAC
>PLOT01000078.1 GCA_003142215.1 Granulicella sp.
TCGTGGATGGCCGTGGTGACCGGCCCCATCGTGCCATCGCCCACCATGATCTTGTCCACCGAGCGCAGGTGCGTCACCTCGGCGGCGGTACCGCTGAAGAACGCCTCGTCGCAGATGTACACCATCTCGCGCGGCAGGGGCAGCTCGACCACGGGAATGCCCAGCGCCTTGGCGATGGTCAGCACCGACGTGCGCGTAATCCCGCACAGCACGGAGTTGGCCAGCGGCGTGGTGTAGAGAATGCCATCGCGCACCAGGAAGAGATTCTCGCCCGAGCCCTCCGAGAGATAGCCATTCACGTCCAGCGCGATCCCCTCCGAATAGCCGTTGATCTCCGCCTCCATGCGGATCAACTGCGAGTTCATGTAGTTTGCGCCCGCCTTAGCCAGCGATGGCATGGTATTGGGCGCCATCCGGTTCCAACTGGAGATGCAGACATCCGCGCCACCGCTGCCCGAGACGTACTTGCCCCAGGGATAGTTGGCGATATACACCTCCACGGGAGAGTTCAGGGGGTTGACTCCAACCTCGCCGTAGCCGCGGAATGCGATGGGCCGGATGTAGCACGGCGCAACGCCATTGGCCTCCACCACATCTACTGTCGCGGCGCACAGCTCATCGTGCGTGTAACCCAGCGGCATGCGGTAGATCTTTGCCGAGTCCAACAGACGGCGCATGTGGTCCTGCAGGCGGAAGATGGCCGCGCCATTCGGTTGCGCATAACAGCGCATCCCCTCAAACACCGAAGACCCATAGTGGATCACATGCGACATCACATGGACCTGCGCCTTCTCCCATGCGATGAGCTGCCCGTTGTGCCAGATATTCTTCGTCGTCTCAAACGCCATTTCTTCTCCTTCACCCTGCGAATCCAGGATTTCAGCCGTCAATCCCCAATGGATAAACAATTATACGGCGTGCATTCCTGCCCTCGAATAAAATCATCGGTGCGACAATAGCTCTGTGGCGTTCGATCCACATCTCGTCAGCCTGTACGGATTGCAGCACTCGGNNTCCATCTTTTTTCTGGTTGATCCGTTCGCCGCGCTGCCCACGTTTCTGGCCATCACCGAAGGCTCGGACGACGCGCGCCGCCGCCGCATCGCGCGCAAGGGCGCGCTGACAACGCTGATCGTGCTGGCGGCCTTTGCATTTGCCGGCGAGGCCATCTTCCGCGTCCTNNGGGGAGGCCATCTTCCGCGTCCTCGGCATCACACTGCCCGCATTCGAGATTGCAGGCGGAGTCATTCTGATGTTGATCGGCCTGGACATGCTGCAGGCCCGGCGCTCGGCCACGCAGGAGGTGGTGGGCGACACCGAAGCCGCCGCGCAGAAGGAGGACGCCGGAATCGTTCCCCTGGGCGTTCCCATGCTGGCCGGCCCCGGAGCCATCACATCGGTGATGGTGCTGGTGGGGCAGGCGCAGACGCGCTGGCAGATGATTGCCATCCTGATCGCCATCGCAATTACCGCGATGGCCTGCTACCTGATCCTCGGCCACTCGGACAAGGTGGTGCGCCTGCTGGGCGACACCGGAATCCGCATCCTGGTGCGCGTCATGGGACTGCTGCTGGTGGCGCTGGCCGCGCAGTACTTCGTCAATGGCCTGGCCGACCTCGGCGTGATTGCCCACCCCGCCTATTAGAGCGGGAAGAGTCTCGTCCGGCGCAGGGAAGGTCTGCACAGGGGGTTCGAGATTCCCTCGGCGGCTTGTATACCCGTTCCCTGCCGTTGAATCTGCCTTTGCGGCTCTATGATGGACGGTGTGCGCGAAGATCTGGCCAGCCTCGTGGAAGAGTTCCGCCGGCACTCGGGTGAGACGGCGGTGGTGGCGCACCGCGGCAACCGGCGCTATGCGACTACATACGGCGAGCTGGCCGGGATTGCGGGGCGCTTTGCGGCGGAGCTGGAGCGGCGCGGAGTTGCGCCGGGCGAGCGCGTGGTGCTGTGGGGCGAGAACTCGGCGGAGTGGGTTGGGGTCTTCTTCGGCTGCCTGCTGCGCGGAGTGATTGCGGTGCCGCTGGACGCCGCGGGCTCGAGCGAATTTGCGGGGCGGGTTGTCAAGGACGTTGCGCCAAGGCTGATCGTGGGCGATGCGCGACTGCTTGCGACGCTGGGAGAACAGGGAACAGGGACCAGGGACCAGGGAACAGAAAAACCGGAGAGCTCGCAGAGCCCTGATTGCATGCCGCTCATGGGTATTGCTGCGCACCTGCCTGCGGAGCCGCTATTCGCGGTGAGCGACGCGGTCAATCGGGAGACGCCGTTCCAGATCGTCTTTACCTCGGGGACGACCTCGGAGCCGCGCGGCATCGTTCACACGCATCGCAACGTGCTGGTCAGCCTCCAGTCCATTGAGAGCGAGATGGCGAAGTATCTTCGCTATGAGCGGGCGTTCCATCCGCTGCGATTTCTGCACAGTATTCCGCTGAGCCACGTCTTCGGGCAGTTCATGGGGCTGTGGTGCCCCGCGCTGCTGGCCGCCGAAGTACACTTCGCCGAGCAGCTTGAACCGGCGCGCGTCACGGAACTAATCCGGCGCGAGCGCATCTCGGTGCTGGTGGCGGTGCCCCGCGTGCTGCATCTGCTGCGCGCGCATCTGCTGGGCCGCTTCCCTGCGCTGGCCGCGGAGTTGGACGCGGCGGCGGGGCTTTCAATATGGAAGCGATGGTGGCGCTTCCGCCGCGTACACAGCGCGCTGGGCTGGAAGTTCTGGGCGGTGATCTCGGGCGGCGCAACGCTGCCCGCGGATCTGGAGACATTCTGGAACCGGCTCGGATTTGCGCTGATCCAGGGCTACGGCATGACGGAGACCGCCGCGCTGGTAACGCTGAACCATCCCTTCCACATCGCTCCGGGAACGATCGGGAAGGCGCTGCCGGGACGCGAGGTGAAGATCACCGGCGAGGGCGAGATCCTGGTGCGCGGCGAGATGCTCAGCGGGGCGACGTGGGCTGGCGGACGGATGCGCGCGCGCGAGGGCGAGTGGCTGGCCACCGGCGACCTGGCGGAGAAGAACGCGGCGGGCGATCTGCGATTTCTGGGGCGCAAGGGCGATGTGATTGTGACCGGCGCGGGGATGAACATCCATCCTGCCGACCTGGAGGCGGCGCTGGTGGCGCGGCCCGGCGTGCGCGGCGCGGTGGTGGTGGCCTGCGAGATGGCAGGCGGCGCGGAGCCGGTCGCCGTGGTGCTGTTTTCCGGCGCGGAGGAAGAACTGCAACGCGCCGTGGCAGAGGCCAACCGCACGCTGGCCGAGGTCCAACAGATCCGCCGCGTGCTACGCTGGCCGGAGATAGATCTTCCTTATACGTCAACCGGCAAGCTGGTGCGTCGGCAGGTGGCGCAATGGGCCTGCGCGATGCTGGCTGGACAGCGGCAAGCTGCGGCGGGCAGTGCTGCGTTGAGTCGCGATGCGCTGCTGGAGCTTGTCGCCGAGGTCACGGGCGAGGCGATTCCAGGGGCTGATCCCGCTGCGCTCAATCGCTTGCGACTCTCCGAGGACCTGCATCTGGACTCGCTGGGACGCGTGCAACTGCAGTCCGCGCTGGAGCAGCGGTTCGGAGTGGAGTTGGAGGACGATGCTGTGGCGAAGCTGGAAGATGTGGCGGAACTGCGCGCGCTGGTGGAGCAGCAACTCGCCGGGCCTGCGGGTGGTGTTGCCGCCCAGAGTCCGGAGTCGAGACGCAGAGACTCCACGCCACTCTGCGATGAACGAGAAAAAACGGACAACAAACTTCGGGCAATGGACACACCGCAGGTTGCAACTTCCGAATATGTCTATCCGCACTGGCCGTGGAACTGGGCGATGCAGGCGGGGCGGGTGGCGTTTATTGAACTGGTGCTGCGGCCTGTGGTGTGGCTGCTGGGTGCGCCGCGCGTGGT
>PLOT01000199.1 GCA_003142215.1 Granulicella sp.
CTGCGGAATGACAAACAAAAGGGGCTGCGGATTGACTATCAAAATTGCGAAATGACGGACAAAAAAGTTCAGTCTCCCTGGTACTGGAGGAGGGTTTCGGGATGTCGCCACGGTTCTGAGAGGTCAGCCAAGTAGGGTTTTCGCGTTCGATGAGGGCGCTTTTCTTTGTGCGGCTCCAATCCTTCAGTTTTTTCTCACGTGCGATTGCGTCGTTGACGTACTGGAATCGCTCGAAGTAGACGAGGCGGTCGATGTTGTATCGGGCTGTGTAGGTACCGGGTCGGTGTTCGCGATGTTGTGCGACTCGCAGGACGATGTCGTTGGTCATGCCGACGTAGAGGTTTCGAGTACGGCTCGACAGAATGTAGACGTAGAACTGGTACTCGCGCTGCGGCATGGGGGAAGAATAGCGGAGGGTGTGGACGGTTGAAAAGCAGATTCCTCCGCTTCGCTACGGAATGACAAACAAAAGGGCGCTACGGAATGACAAACAAAAGGGCGCTACGGAATGACAAACAAAAGGGCGCTACGGAATGACAAACAAAAGGGCGGAAGTTCTGGGGGAGAAAGTGGTGGAAGGTGAGGGTGCGGCGTGAATTATTTGGGGGTGAAGTAGCCGTCGCGGGCCTGGATGGTGAGGGTCTTGTCGGTGGCGCGGAGGTCGATCTTGTGGTACTTGTTNNGCGCGCTGGGCCTCGCGGATGGCGTCTTTCTGGCTGAAGTGGCTGCCGTTGTCGCCTCCGTCGGTGAGGACGACCATGGCGCGGCGGCCCAGCTGAGCGCCGAGTTCGAGGTGGGAGACGGCGCAGATGGCGTCGAAGAGGAGCGTGCCGCCGGGGCCGGGACGGACGATGTCGTCGTGGGACTGGGTGAGGTAGGCGAGGGCGTGCTGGAGGGTGAGGACGGAGGTGGTGAGCTTGGCGAGTTGGAGGATGGAGCTGTCGAACTGGACCAGGACGGCGCGGTCGTCGGGGCGGGTGAGCATGGCGGGAAAGAAGGCGCGGCCGGCGAAGATCTCGTCCTGGATGTAGGCGCGCTGGCTGCCGCTGGTGTCGACCATGAGGGCGAGAGTGAGAGGCAGGCTGGAGCCCTGCGAGAAGTATGTGATGGGCTGGGGCTTGCCGTCCTGCTTGAGGAGGAAGTCGTCGCGAGTGAGGTTGGGGACGGGCTGGCCAGACTTGTCGCGGGCGATGGCGGAGATGGCGACGAGGCGAGAGGCGACTTTGAGGGTGGGCGTGTCGGGGGCGAAGGGAGTGGAGGATTGGGCGAGCGCGGGAGATTTGGCTGGCGTTTGCGCGAAGGCAGGTGGGAGCGCGGCGAGGAGAACAAGCGCGAGTAGGCGGGGAAGAGACATGGAAGCTGAGGCGAGTTTACATTTTTGCGGGATGATGGGCTTTGTGGGAGGGGCGCGATACCCCACCTTAGCGAGGATGAGGCTGTCGCGAAGATGGGGCACCCGATTTCTGGCGTCTCGCGATTTTACGGTGCTTCTATGGTTCGAGGACGCGGGAGAAGATGGCGTCGACGTTGGCTAGCTGGCGGTGGTAGTCGAAGGCGCGGGCTAGTTGGGCGGGGGTGAGGAGAGCGGTGATCTGGGGGACGCGGGCGACTTCATCGCGGAAGACGAGGTCCTGCTGCCAGGCGCGCATGGCGTGGGACTGGACGAGCGCGTAGGCGTCTTCGCGGGACATTCCGGCGGCGGCGAGATCGAGCAGGAGCTGGCCGCTGAAGATGAGGCCGCCGGTGGATTCGAGGTTGCGCAACATGCGCTCGGGATAGACGAGGAGCTTGGCGATGAGGTTTTCCGTTTTGGCGAGGAGATAGTCGGCGAGGATGGTGGAGTCGGGCAGGATGACTCGCTCGGCGGAGGAGTGGGAGATGTCGCGCTCGTGCCAGAGGGCGATGTCCTCAAACGCCGTCTGCGCGTTGGCGCGGACGACGCGGGCGAGGCCGCAGATCTGCTCGCTGGTGATGGGGTTGCGCTTGTGCGGCATGGCGCTGGAGCCCTTCTGCTTTTCGCTGAAGAACTCCTCGGCCTCGCGGACCTCGGTGCGCTGGAGGTGGCGGATTTCGGTGGCGATCTTGTCGAGCGTGGAGCAGAGGATGGCGAGCGCGGCGATGTAGGCGGCGTGGCGGTCGCGCTGGACGATTTGCGTGGCGACGGCGACGGGGGTGAGGCCGAGTTCGGCGCAGATGGCGGCTTCGTGCTCCGGCTTAAGGTGGCCGAAGGTGCCGACGGCTCCGGAGAGCTTGCCGACGCGAAGGTCTTCGGCGGCGGCGTCGAAGCGGGTGAGGTTGCGCTGCATCTCGGAGTACCAAAGCAAAAGCTTGAGGCCGAAGGTGGTGGGTTCGGCGTGGACTCCGTGGGTTCGGCCAATGATGGGGGTGTGCTGGAACTCGATGGCGCGGATTTTTAACGTTTCGCAGAGGGCGAGGATTCCGGCGCGGATGAGGGCGGAGGCTGCTTTGAGTTGAAGCGCTTGAGCCGTGTCCACCACATCGGTGGAGGTGAGGCCGAAGTGGAGCCAGCGGGAGGATTTCTCGGCGGCGAAGGGCGGCGCGTCGATGTGCTCGGCGACGGCGGTGGTGAAGGCGATGACGTCGTGGCGGACTTCGGCCTCGATTTCATCGATGCGGTTGACGGTGAAGTTGCCGCGGTCGCGGATGGCGTCGGCGGCGGACTGGGGGACGAGGCCGAAACGGGCGAGGGCTTGCGAGGCGGCGGTCTCGACGGTGAGCCAGCAGCGGAACTTGTTTTCGTCGGACCAGATGCGGCCCATGGCAGGGCGTGTGTAACGGGCGATCATAGGGGCTTCCTTGCGGCTGATTGGTTCGTGAAGAGCAGAAGCAGATTCCTCCGCTTCGCTACGGAATGACAAATAAAAAAGCTACGGAATGACAAATACAAAAGCTACGGAATGACAAATAAAAAAGCTACGGAATGACAAATAAAAAAGCTACGGAATGACAAATAAAAATGCGGAGTTACAAAAACTATTTGGCTGCGATGCCGAAGAGGGCGGACATTTCGTCGTGGAGGAAACCTTGGCCGGGACGGTAGGGCTGAATCCAGCGGCCGTCGAGGACGAACTGTGGGATGGCGCGCTTGCCGGTGTGGGCGAGGACCATGGCGGCTGCGCCGGGGGTGGAGTCGATGTCGATGTCGGTGTATGGGATGGAGTGATCGGCGAGGAAACGCTTGGCCTCGCGGCAGTCGCAGCACCAGGCGGCAGAGTAGACGAGGAGAGCCATGAGTCTATTTTACCGCTTTGCGAGGATTGATTCGGGCGGGTGCGGGAGTGGCTGGCAGTCAGCGGCGGGTGCGGAAGAAGGCGGTGAGGAGCGCGCCGCACTCTTCGGCGAGGAGGCCGGAGGAGACTTCGACCTGGTGGTTGAGTTGGGGGTGGTTGAGGACGCTGAGGACCGAACCGCAGGCGCCGGCCTTGGGGTCGGGCGCGGCGTAGACCAGGCGTGCGATGCGGGCGTGGAGGATGGCGCCGGCGCACATGGCGCAGGGTTCGAGGGTGACGTAGAGGGTGCAGCCCTCGTTTTTGCCTTCCTTATCGACCAGGCGATAGTTGGCGAGGGCGCGGGCGGCGTGGCGGAGAGCGACGATCTCTGCGTGGGCGGTGGGGTCGTGATCGCGCAGGACACGGTTCTGGCCGCGAGCGACGATCTCGCCGTTGTGGACGATGATGGCGCCGATGGGGACTTCGCCCGAGCGCTCGGCGGCGCGGGCTTCGGCGATGCAGGCGCGGAGGTAGTCGAGGTCGGAGTCGAGGTCGAAAGTCATCACGGCTTTTAGTTTACTGTTCAATTCTCCGGTGAGGTATAAAGAGACATGGCTTCTCCAGCGGCAAAAGTACGGTTGACGATTAGTGTCTCCGAGACCACGAACAGAGATGTGCGTGCACTTCTGAGAACTCGGAAGATGCGACGAGGAGAGTTGTCCAAGTTCGTTGAAGAGGCTGTCCAGAGGCAACTGTTTCGGGTGATGGTGGACGATATTCAACTACGCAATGCGACGGTTGACAAGGGACATATGCAGGCGGATATCGACCGTGCGGTCAAAGAAGTGCGATTCGAGAGCAAGATGAGGCCGCAAAGCAGGAAGAATGCCAGATCGAAGTCCATAGCCGCGGCTTAGATGAGAGTGATCCTGGACACGAATGTTCTCGTCTCCGCGATACTATCACCCGGTGGCAACGCCGATCTTGCGCTGCACCGATGGCTCGATGGGAAATTTGTGCTTCTGACTTGCTCAGAGCAGTTAGCTGAAGTCAAGAATACGTTGCGAAAGCCTTATGTAGCGCGTCACTATAAGCCGCATGATGCGGGTCGATTAATCAATCTATTGAGTACACTGACGCTACATATCGAGCGCCTTCCCGTGGTGCGTCGTTCTTCGGATCCCGAGGACGATTTTCTATTATCTCTTGCCCAGGCTGGCGAGGCAGACTACCTAGTGACTGGCGATAAGACTGGTCTGCTCGCTCTTAAGCGACATGCCGGTACACGGATTGTGACTGCGGCGCAGTTTACCAGGCTGTTCAAGTAGTAGGCGATCTGTCCGGCGCGGGCTTCGGCGATGCAGGCGTGGAGATAGTCGAGGTCGGAGGGCATATCGCTATATCATCTGGCGCAGGTCGTTGAAGTTCAGGACAGGCAACCCAAGTTCGCGGGCGTAGTTTGAAAGCCGGCGATCCGCGGTGAGAACTCGATACTTTGAGGACAAGTTCGAGAGGGCACAATCCGTCACTCCAAAGCGAATGAACTCCTCGCAGGATGCCAGGGCGTTGAGCGGATGAGTCTCTTCCAGGGTGGTTGTGGAGAATTCGCTTAGGGCGGTGAACCAGCCACGGCGCGAGTTCGACGATAGGCTATTGCCCAGATTGCTCGCCTCAGTGACGACATGCGCTGTAGTTACGACGGAGTGAAATTGATCGATGATCCATGCGAGCAGTATGGCGTCGTCCTGCGTGAACATCTGGACGCGCTTGAATGTAGCCAGTAGTCGAAGATCGTACTGGGCGGTGATCCAAAGAAGGAGCAGGTTGGAGTCGAGAAGCAGTGAGCGGCTGCCAGAGCCGGAGAGCAGCGAGCGAATGGCCGAGTTAGACATGGACGCTTTTGATACCGCGTACAGTTCCATCTACAGCTAAAAGCCGAACGGCCTTGTAGGCCCGTTTATTGCGCAGTATAGAAGACAGATTTGGCCCCATAATATGGGCCTCGACACCGGATTTTGGATCGGGATAGGAGAAGGTGACGACCCAGTAGTTACCGCCGTCCTCCAACTCGGCTTCTTCAAGCTCGATGGCCGACTGTTCGGGGACAAGGGACATGCCCTTGAGCGCGTCGAGAGACTTCGTTACGGCTTCTTTCAGCTCGATCATATGTGTGCTCTCCGCTATCGATATTCTACGCGGTTTGCTGCTGGGTTAGGCAGTGGAGGGTGCCGAGACCCCAGACGAGGTCGACGGAGTGGATGCCGACGACCTGGCGGGTGGGGAAGAGGTCGGCGATGATGTTGAGGGCGCGGCGGTCGTTGGGGTCGTTGAAGGTGGGGACGAGGACGAGCGAGTTGGCGATGTAGAAGTTGGCGTAGCTGGCGGGGAGGCGCTGACCCTGGAAGACGACGGGCGCGGGCATGGGGAGTTCGACGATATGGAAGGGTTGGCCTGCGGGGTCGCTCTGAGTGCTACTGCCTATACTTTTCGTGCTACTTGCGTTGTTCTTCGTGCTGGCGGGGGTGGGGATGCGGCGGAAGGCGCGGAGGCGGTCTAGGTTCTCGGCGAGCGGGAGGTGGTTGGGGTCGGCGGGGTTGGGCTCGACGCAGGCGAGGATAGTGTCGGGAGAGACGAAACGCGCGATGTCGTCGATGTGGCCGTGGGTGTCGTCGCCGGCGCAGCCGCGGTTGAGCCAGAGGGTCTGGTGGATGCCGAGGTGGTCGCGGAAGGCTTGTTCGAGGAGGCGCTGGGTTGAGGTTTCATCGCCGAGGCCGGGGTTGCGCTGCTGGACCTCGGAGAGGAGGCACTCCTGGGTGGTGAGAAGGACGCCTGCGCCGTTGGTGTCGATGGAGCCGCCTTCGAGGACGATGCGGTGGGGTTTCCAGCTTGCAGGAGCGGCTGGTGGCGGCGGAACTACGGGCTTGATCTCGGGGAGGTGGTAGAGCTGGGCGACGCGGTGGGGGACTTGGTCGTCGAGATGCCAGTTGGAGTACTTGGCCCAGGCGTTGAACTTCCAGTTGAGGATGGCGAGGTTGGCGGCGGAATTGTTGGCTGAGGCTGCGTCTTGTTTTACGGCGCCTTCCGCTTTGACGGAGCCGTCGGCTCTTTTAACAAAAACGGGGCCGGAGTCGCGCAGCCAGACGCGGTCGGTGGGCCAGTGGTGGAAGTGGAGGCGGGCGAGGTTTGCTGCGCCGCGCTGGAGGATGGAGGTGGCGCGGCGCTGGGCGGCGAGATCGTTGACCAGGATGTGGACTCGCTCGACGCGGGAGAGATGTCGGACGATCTCGGCGTAGACCCAGGGGATGGGCTGGAACTTGCCGGGCCAGTCGTCGGGATTGTGCGGCCATGCGATCCATGTGGCGGCGTGAGGGGACCACTCGGCGGGCATACGGGTTTGGGGGGTGGTCATGGTGCTACCAGAGTAACAAGGAGTGGGGTGCGAGGGGTGAGGGCGCGGTGCGATACCCCCACCTTAGCGACGATAAAGCCGTCGCGAAGATGGGGCACCCAAGTGAGGTTCGAGGGCGCGGTGCGCGATCGGGTATTCTGAGGGCGGGAGGAAGTATGAACCGAAATCGTTCCGCCTCACCCACAGCAGTCAAACCTGCGCCGCTGAAGGCGCAGGGCGCGCCGCCGCAGGTTGGCGTGGGCCAACCGTACACCGTGGAGTACTACTACAAGGTGCAATGGGGCCATCAGGAGGAGTTTCTGCAACTGTTCCTGAAGAACCACTACCCGCTGCTGGAGAAGATCCGGGGGACGGGGCGGATTCTCGCGCTGAAGATCGAGACGCCGGCGTACCACACGACGGAGGACGGGCGATGGGACTATCGCGTGAGCATTCGATACAAGGACTCGACGGTGGCGACGACTGCGAACCCCGACGAAGAGGCGTTCAAGAAAGAGCTGTGGCCGAACCATGCGACGTTTGCGCAAGAAGAGCAGCGGAGGTTTGAGATCCTGCTGGCGCATTGGGACCTGCCGGTGACGGAGATTACTCCGGCGAAGTAGGTGGGCGAGGTACGAGGTACGAGGTTCGAGGCACGAAATCCCACCCATTCCGCAACGAACGCGGAATGGATGGGGCCCCCGGCTTATGGTATAGACCGTCGCGCTGCGAGCAAAATGCGGGGATTCTTCGCTGCGCTCAGAATGACAATTCAAAAGGGGCTGCGCTCAGAAAGACAATTCAATTCTGGCTATTGCATTGAGAAAATGCTCAGGGCAGGGGCTCCATGAGGACTTCGACGTCGAGGTGAGTTGTGCTGCCGAGGATGCCCATGGAGCCGAGTATCTGCGACTTGCCGGGCACCAGGAGCGAGGTGCTCTTGAGCGAGGATTGGCGAATGATCGGCTCCTGCACACCTGCTACATCGGACTTTTCCGGAGCGACGCTGGACTGCTCCACGGCGGACTTCAGCATGGCGTTGTTGCCCATCTCGGTCAGGGTTACATCGAAGTTCATGCCAACATCGATATAGGTGAACTGAGTCTGCACCCCGGCGGAATTGGACCCACCGGCGCTGTAGGAGCCGGTGGCGACTGGAAACTTGCTGCCTTGCTTGAGCGTGGTCGTCTGCCCGGAGGCCATGACCATGACGAAGTGTTCGGTGCTGATGAGCTTGGTGCCGTCCTTCTCGCTGACGGTGTAGGTGAGGCGGTAGTTCTTTTTGGGACGGTCGAGGTCGCTGAGGAGCTTCTGCGCGAACGCGAGATCTTCGGGAGTGGCGCGGACAAAGACGGCGTTCTGGTTGGCGACAAGGTAGATCTTGTCGTTGGGCGGAAGCATATTGCGCAGCATAGTGATGTCCTCGTTGGCGTCGCTTTGCTGGCTGACGTTGTTGAGATAGATGGTGCGCTCGGGGCAGAGTTCTGTATTCGGCCTGGCGCAGGGGGATTCCGGGGCGGGCTTCGAGGCGGCGGCGTCGGAGGCCGGCTTGGCGGGTGCGGTTGCGGGTGCGGTCTGCGCGAATGCGATGGAAGCACTCAACGCCATGGCCAGAGTCAGGGTGAAAGATATCCTTGCGAACTTCATCACGGGTCTCCCTTATTGGTTCAATTCGATTTCATTGGGTATCTTCTTGCAGGTTGCGGTTTCGCGGGCGGAGCAAGAGTACTTTCAGCGATAGCGTAATGTATCGCGCTGCGAGCAAAATGCGGGGATTCTTCGCTCCGCTCAGAATGACAATCCTTTGACGCATTCCATGACAATCCTTAGACGCATTACAGGAATGATGAAAATGCTCTGGCAGTCTCGCGAGCTGTGAGGCAAGCCCGATCCGCGATTGCTGGAGCTGGTTGGTGCTATTGCGTAGACGCGCGGGGAGACGATCTGCTCAGAAATATTTTTGAAAGCGCCCAAAGAGGCGGGGCGGCGTCTAAGCCAAAACGCGCCAAAGGCGGGGCTGTCCCGATACAATAGAGCGGCAGCGGCATGGGTTGCGCAGAGGGATACGCGGATGAGCTGGTTCAAGCGGGAAGACCACGAGATCGTCAACGATGCGCAGAAGACGGTTCGCACCGAGGGGCTTTGGACGCAGTGCGGCAGTTGCCACCTGGCGATCTTCAAGAAGGACATGGAGGCGAACCTGTTTGTGTGTCCAAACGCGAAGTGCGGGCATCACTTTCGCATTGGGGCGCGGCGGCGGATTGGGATGCTGCTAGAGCCCGGCTACGAGCTGGTTGACCTGGAGCTTCGCTCGACCAACCCGCTGGACTTTACCGACCTGAAGCGCTACGAGCATCGGCTGGCCGAGGCGCGCAAGAAGACCGGGCTGAACGACGCGATCGTGAACGCGGTTGGAATGATGGGGCCGCACGCGGTGACGGTGAGCGCGATGGAGTATGGGTTCATTGGCGGCAGCATGGGGGCGGTGGTGGGCGAGACGATTGCGCGGGCGGTGGACCGATCGCTGGCGACGCGGAACCCGCTGATTATTGTGGCGGCGTCGGGCGGGGCGCGGATGATGGAGGGGATCGTGTCGCTGATGCAGATGGCGAAGATCTCGGCGGGGCTGGCGCGGCTGGACGATGCGAGGATTCCGTATATTTCGGTGATGACGGACCCGACGACGGGCGGCGTGACGGCGAGCTTCGCGATGCTGGGCGACCTGAATATCGCAGAGCCGGGCGCGCTGATTGGATTCGCCGGGCCGAGGGTGATCGAGCAGACGACGCGGCAGAAGCTGCCGGAGGGATTTCAGCGGTCGGAGTTTCTACTGGAGCATGGGTTTCTGGATGCGATTGTGGAGCGCAAGGATTTGAAGGGCTACCTGGTGCAGGCGCTGGGGTGGATGGGGGCGGAGGGCGCGGGCGCGGTGGGTGAGACGATTGCGGCGGTTGGGGCTTAGCGTCAGGCGCGGATTCAGATGCGCCGCAGGATGCGCCGGAGCCAGAGCGAGCCGAGGGTGCAGAAAGCGACGGCCATGACGACGAGGCCGACGGGCAGGCCGACGCGGCGATAGCTGAGCGCGAAGTCGATGGCGCGGTGGGCTGCGCTGTTGTAGATGAGGATGAAGACGATGGCGCAGAAGGTGGCTGCGAAGAAGGCCATGAAGCCCGAAGCGGCGGCCATCAGCAGGCTGGCGAACCAACCGAGGTTGCCGAGCGGCACACCGAAGACGTAGCCGGTGGCAAAGGTGCGCTGGGTTGCGGGCGGATTTGTGGGGGAATTGCGCGTCATGCAGGTAGAATACCGTCTTATGGCAGATGGCGCGAAGACGATGGCTGAGAGCATTCAAGGCGGGCTGGTGCAGGCGACGCAGGTGGCACGGGAGACGGTGGTGCGCCGGTCGGCCAATGGCGTTGCCTTCGCGGCGTTCGGCGAGACGGGACTGGACGACGCGGATCTGGTGCGCATGGTGCAGGCGGTGCCGACGGCTGTAGCAGCGGCACTGGCGCGCAAGACATACTACTTTGTTCCGCTGGCGCTGGCCGAGGGACGCAGTGGCGAGAGTGCCGGACACCGCAGCGGCAACGAGGAGACGATGATCTCTCCGGTATTCACGGCGGAGCTGGCCGAACTGGCGATCTGCCATCGCAACGTGGCGCTGGGAGCGGGCGCGGATGCGGGCGAAGAAGGGGTCTTCATCTCGACGCGGCTGCTGAACGACAAGTTTTCGCTGGCGTTTGAACTGTTCATCAATGTGGGGCACGCGTTTGTGGACGAGGCGGGCGTGCCGGAGAGCTTCAGCGAACTGGCGTGGAACCAGGCGGTGGCCGACGTGCGCGGCGAGACCAGCCTGGACGCGTGGGAGTGCCGGACGCAGGCGGTTGGCGGAGGCCAGAATGCGGAGCGCGACGGCAAGCCGAGGACCGACGAGAAGGCCAAGACGGAGTTCATCGAGGCGGCATTCTCCGATGCGGTTGCGATCTATCTACTGTCGCTGTCGGTGGACTTCGACTACTCGGAGTTGCGCGAGCGCGAGTACCCGCTGCTGGCTCCGCAGGCGCTGGCGGAGCGGCTGCGGATGGTGGCGCGGCTGTTCCCGCCGAATGCGGAGTACGAGTTTGCGATACGGTATCGACGGCGAGCGTGATGCGCGTTAGGCACACGGTGCGATCAGGATCAGAGATTATCCGCGGTCAATAGCATTAGTGCCACTACTGCAAAGGCGAAAAGAGCCATAATGCCTCCCGCTCTTATAGTCCAAAGGTATTGTGGACTCTCCATCCATCGAATCAATGAATGACAATTTCGCCAGATATTACGCGAGTTGTTCTTGAGATAGTAATCTTGAATTTTCTTCGGCCAGATTAGAGATATTGCTGCCCATCCTCCAAAAATAATTGCAGCAATTATTGTTATTGGAAGATTCGTAATGTGACTTTTCATGGCAATCCTCCATGCGATCCAATTGCAACAATTATCCGGCTATATGTTCATGCGCCACCCATCGCTGAGTGCGCGATGGATGGCGCACCCGTTTCAGCCGTAGTTTTCGGGGACGCCGGAGGGCCAGGTGAGGTTGGCGACCGGGGCGACGGTGGCGCGGATTTCTTCCAGCAGGGCTGGATCGTTGGCGAGCGTGAGGCACTTGAGATTGCCTTCGACGTGCTTGCGCGAGGACATGCCAACCAGGGTGCTGGCGACGTTGGGGTTGTCCAGGCAGAAGCGCAGGGCGACCTCGGAGGCATCCACGCCGTGGGCGCGGCAGAGAGCGACGATGCGCTGGCCGGCGTCGCGGACCGACTGCGGCGCGGGATGCCAGTCGGGCGCGCCGCGCTCGGTGACGATTCCCATGTGCAGCGGAGAGGCATTGATGATTCCGATGCCGTTCTGCTTGGCGAAGGGGATGAGCTCGGCGTCGATGTCGTCGATCATGAGGTTGTAGCGGCAGTAGGTGAGGATGGAGTCGACCGGGACCTGGGCGGCGATGGCCATGAGGTTCTTGAGCGAGTAGCCGGTGATGCCGATGAAGCGGGCCTTGCCCTGCGCTTGCAGCTTGCGCATGGCGGGGACGGTCTCTTCGACGATCTGGCGTGCGTCGCCGAACTCGACGTCGTGGGCCTGGAGGAGATCGACGTAGCCGGTTTGCAGGCGGGCGAGCGAGTCTTCGAGGCCGGCGGTGATGCGGGCGGCGGAGAAGTCGAACTCGTCGGCGCCGTAGCGGCCGCACTTGGTGGCGAGAATGACCTGCTGGCGCAGGCCGACGAGCGCCTCGCCAAGACGCGTCTCGGCGAGGGTGAGGCCGTAGTAGGGGGAGACATCGAAGTAGTTGATGCCGCGCTCGACGGCGAGATGGACGGCGGCCTTTCCCTCGGCGGGATCGGTCTGGCGGAAGGCGTTGCCCAGCGGCGAAGCCCCGTAGCCAAGGATTGAGATGCGCAGCGATGTATTGCCCAGTTGACGGTATTCCATGGTTTCCCTCGTGCAGGTTGGATTATTCGACGCAGCTAGATTATTCCGCAGAGATGGACTTCGATGCCAAGCTCGGCCATCATTGCGGCCTTGGCGGCGAGGGCGCGATCGGCCTGCTCCGCGGTCTCGGTGTATGCGACGTTGATGTGGTTTGCGGGATGGCGCGCCATGAACTGGTCGCGCGTAATGCCGTGCAGCAGGACGTGCATGATGGGCCACTGCGGGGTGACGGCTTGCAGGCGGCGCTCGGTCTCCTCGGCGGGAAGCTCGATGGCGGTGGCGCGGCCAATGTCTGCGTGGAGCTTGCCGCCTTCGCTGAAGACGCGGCTCCAGACGACGGGGCCAGGCTTGCAGACTCCCTTGAGGGTGCCACCGCCGAGGCGGAAGTACATGGGCGGCTGGCGCTCGCTGGTGGCACCAGCGTATCCGCCGGCGATGTGGGATGCGGGAACGGCGCCGGAGATCTGGAAGAGCCAGACGAAGTCGTCTTTATACTGCTCTCCCCAGCGCACATCGTGGAGGGTAGTGGCGGGGTCGAGGTGCATGGCGGTCCAGACGCGATTGGTGAGGACCAGGTCGATGCCGGCGCACTCGTCTGCCTCGTTGAAGTGGGGAAGCGGGCGGCCGGCGTAGAGTTCCTTGCCCGCGGCATCGAAGACCGGAGGCCGCTCCACGTTGTTCAGCAGACCTTCCGCCAGGTCGGATGCGGGGACCATGTCCTTCAAGCCCTGCTGGTAGGGGATGCCGATGGAGTCGCAGCCGAACTCGTCGGCGATGCGCAGGGCGGCGATGTACATCTTGCACTGTTGGAGGACCTGGGCGTCGGTGAGGTCGGTCTCCTCGTTTGGCCCGGTGAGGAACTTCATTCCGCTGCGATCCAGCCACTGGCGGACCTTGGCGGCTTCGTCGTCGGTGACGGTGCGCATGGCGGCGACCAGAGCGGACTGGCTCATTCTCTCCTTGAAGACGCTGGCTGCGTTCAGGAGATCGTCGTCGACGATGGCGTTCATCATGCCCATGCAGCCTTCGTCGAAGACGCCGAGGATTGCCTTGCGGCCCTTGAGAACCTTGGCGAGACTGACGCCGAGCTGGCGCTCGTTGGCGGGAAGTTTGGATGGGTCGAGGGCGCGGACGTGGGTCTGGTCGTGGTCGATCCTGCCCTCGCGAATCCACTGGCGCAGGCCGTTGACGAAGAAGGGATCGGTGAAGTCCTTGCTCCAGAGGGTGCTGTACTTGATGCCCGCCTTGCGCATGCAACCGTTGATGTTGAGCATTCCGACCAGGCCGGGCCACTGGCCGGACCAATTGGCAATGGTGAGGATGGGGCCGCGATGGCTGAGCAGGCCGGCGAGGATGTGGTGGCTGTACTGCCAGACGGACTCGACGATGACGAGAGGGGAGTCGGGATCGATACGCTCGAAGACATCCATACCCATGCGCTGGCTGAAGATGAAGCCGTGCTCGAGGTCTTCGCGGTAAGGGTGCGCGCGGCGGACCTTGAGGCCCTCGGCGGCGAAGGCCTGGATGACGGCGCGCTCGGCCTCGGCCTGGGCGGGCCAGCATAGGAGATTGGCCGATTGACGCAGATCGCCGTTGGCGATGAGGACGACTTCGCCGGGGACGGCTGGGATGGGAGCAACGATCTCTGGGATGGAATAGGCTGACATTATTTCTCCTTATCTACTTGGTTGAAATCCCACCCATCGCATAGTGCGCGATGGATGGGGCACCCGACGCGTTGTGTTGTCACACCCGACGCGTTGGATGGGCACCCGTCAATCCCACCCATCGCAAAGTACGCGATGGATGGGGCACCTGGCCGTCACTCCTTCTGTGGCGACGATGAAGTTGCTTCCAGAACTCTGTAACGCGCCTGCGCGCCGATCCAACTGGAGCCTGGATGCGGGGCGTAGGAGAGGCAGTCGAGCGACTCTCCAATGGCGGCGCGTCCGGCTCGAATGTCCGGCAGCGCGCCGGTGGCGACCGCCTGCAGCATGACATTGCCCAGGGCGGAGGCCTCCACAGGCCCGCTGACTACGTTACATCCGCAAGCGTCGGCTGTCATCTGGCAGAGGAATGCGTTGAGGCATCCGCCGCCGACGACGCGGAGGGTGCGAATCTGGCGGGAGGTCAAGGACTGCAGGGCATCGCGCGTGGACCAGTAGGAGAGGCTGAGACTCTCGAAGCAGCATCGCGCGATATCGCCGACGGACTGCGGCACGGGCTGGGCGGTGGATTGGCAGAAGGAGCGAATGGCCTGCAGCATGTCCGCGGGCGCGAGAAAATCATTTGCGTCGGGATGGATGAGCGAGCGGAAGGGCTGGGTGGCGGCGGCGGCGGCGATGAGATCGTCCCAGGTGTAGGCGTGGCCCTGCTGCTGCCACTGGCGAAGCGACTCCTGCAGGAGCCAGAGGCCGGTNNGCGTCGAGTTCGACTCCCATGAGGCTCCAGGTGCCGCTGCTGATGAATGCACTGTGCGGATCGAGGTTGGGAATGGAGGCGACTGCGCTGGCCGTATCGTGCGAGGCGACGGCGATGACGGGGAAGGTCTTGCCGAAGCCGCAGAGGTCGAGGACGTCGCGGCCAACATCGGAGAGGATGGTGGCGGGCGGGACGACTGGGGGCAGAATGCGATCTGGAATGGAGAGCTTGCGGAGCAGGTCGCGGTGCCAGTCGTGCGCGGCGTGGTTGAACATTTCGGCGGTAGAGGCTTCGGTGAACTCGACGGCTTTAACGCCGCAGAGGAAGAAGTTGAAGAGGTCGGGAATCATCAGCAGGGTTTCGGCGGATTGGAGCCTGGAGTCTTCGGCAAGCACCATGGAGTAGAGCTGGAAGAGGGTGTTGAACTGGAACGACTGCACGCCAGTGGCGGCGTAGAGGTCGGCTTCGGAGATGCGCTGGAAGAGGCGCTGGGGGATGCCGTTGGTGCGGGGGTCGCGGTAGTGGGAGGGATTGTCGAGCAGGCGGCCGCGGCGGTCGAGCAGGGCGAAGTCTACTCCCCAGGCATCGACGGCGATTCCGGCGGGAGGTTCGGCGAAGCGCGCGTGGAACTTGATGAGGCCGTTCTGGATCTCCGACCAGATGCGCAGCGCGTCCCAGTAGAGGCTGCCGTGGAGGCTGACGCCGGAGTTGGGGAAACGATGCAGTTCGTCGAGCGAGAAGCGGCGGCCGTCCCAATGGCCCACCATCAAGCGGCCGCTGGATGCGCCCAGATCGACGGCGACGAAGTCTGACATATGGACCTCAGCGGCTAGAGCCGCAGTGCAGATGCAGCGAATATGGCAAGACGATTCTATCCCGCAGAGCGTGAAACCGTGCCCTTAGATCATTTTCAGCGATAGTTAATGTGTAGCTCGACGGGAAAAATGCGGGGATTCTTCGCTGCGCTCAGAATGACAATCTCTGTGGCGCTGCGCTCAGAATGACAATACTTTTCTGCATTACAGTAAGAGTGAAAGTGGTCTAAGCGAGACGATTGCGGCGGCTATCAATCGTCGAAGAGGAGGATGGCGGCGGCGATGGTGGTGGTCCAGCGGCCGTTTTTGTCACCGACGGCGGACTGGGTGACGTTGGCGGTGCGGACGATTTTGTTGGAGATGCGATAGATTTCTTTTTTCTCGTCCCAGCTTTTGTCGGGGTCGAAGTCGACGTCGAGGGTGGTGGCGAGCATCTCGGCGGCAAGTTCCTCGGCGTAGTCTCCTGCCTGGTCCTCTGTCTCTCCGAAGCTGTGGTGCTCGGAGAGGTAGCCGTAGGTGGCGCGGTCGGTGGGGATGGCGACGCCGATGGAGCTGACGACGAGGCGATGGGCCTCGCGCGTGGAATTCTCTGCGATGACGGCGAAGACGACCTCGCCGGGGTTGAGGCACTTGAGACCCTCTTTGCGCGGGATGAGCTTGCAGCGAGGCGGAAAGATGGAGGAGACGCGGACGAGGTTCTGAGCGGCAATGCCCGCGTCGCGCAGGGCGAGTTCAAAGCTGGTGAGGCGCTCTTTATGCTTGCCGACGCCTTTGGTGAAGAAGAGGCGCGTGGGAACCATGTTCATGCCCAATGGAAGGACCCTCCGGGGGAGATGCAGGGATGCGGCGCCCGGATGTGAATTGGCGGCCGCAGTTGCTTAGACCGTGTCAAAGTTATCACAATGAGGCGTGGGCGTGGGTTACTGGGGGTTGACGCCGTGGAAAAAATGCGAGCGGCAGAGGGGGGCGCGGGCTGGGATGGGGAGGTTGAGCGGACCATTTTGTGCTGTCAAGCTATGAGCCATGAGCTGTGAGCAATGAGCTAGGGCCAAGGGGGGCCAACGATCTATGATCCTGTTCGGAGCGCGGAATGGGGCGATTCCGCGGGGCTGGCGGAGGAAAAAGATGTAAAAATGCCATTAAGTTGGTGCAAAGCGGAATCAATTTGGGTGGAATCTGTTATTTTTTAAACACCACTGTTTCCTTTTGGTCATTGGAACTCACCTGCTTCGATGCGGGGCAAGGCGAGTTGCAGACGCCGCGTCAATCCCAAGCGATTCATTCGTCAATCCCAAGCGATTCACCCAAGGAGTTTCCAAAATACTATGAAAAAATACAAACTCGAATACATCTGGCTTGACGGCAAAAAGCCCGTCCCTGGACTGCGCGGCAAGACGCAAATGAAATCGTTTGAGAAGCCGCCCACGCTAACCGACATTCCCAAGTGGGGATTTGATGGAAGCTCCACCGAACAGGCCGAGGGCAAGAGTTCCGATCTGGTGCTGAAGCCGGTGGCGCTATATCCAGACGCCGCCCGCAAGGACGCGTACCTGGTGCTGAGCGAAGTCATGTTCCCGGATGGCACACCGCATCCGAGCAACGCACGGGCAACGATCGAGAACGACCCCGACCTGTGGGTTGGCTTTGAGCAGGAATACTTCCTGTACGAGGACGGGCGGCCACTGGGCTTCCCGAAGGACGGCTTCCCCGGACCTCAGGGCCCGTACTACTGCGGCGTGGGCTACAAGAACGTGGGCAGCTTGGCGCGGCAGATCGTGGATGAGCATCTGGACCTTTGTCTGGCCGCGGGAATCAACCATGAGGGGATCAACGCTGAGGTTGCGAAGGGGCAGTGGGAGTTCCAGATCTTCGCCAAGGGATCTGCCAAGGCGGCGGACGATCTGTGGATGGCGCGCTACCTGATGGCGCGGCTTACCGAGAAGTACGAGGTGGATCTGGAGCTGCATTGCAAGCCGATCCGTGGCGACTGGAACGGGTCCGGGATGCACACCAACTTCTCCACCAAGCAGTTGCGCGAAGTGGGCGGCAAGAAGTATCTGGAGGCACTGATGAAGGCGTTTGCCGACCATATCCCCGAGCACATCGCGGTGTATGGGCCGGACAACCATCTGCGGTTGACCGGGCTGCATGAGACGCAGGCCATCGACAAGTTCAACTATGCGCTGTCTGACCGCGGCGCATCGGTCCGGCTTCCGGTGAACTTCATCCGCGACGGCTACAAGGGCTACCTGGAAGACCGGCGTCCGAACTCGGAGGCCGATCCCTACCAGATCGTCTCGCGGATTCTGAAGACGATCGGCACGGTGAAGAAGGGCTAAACCAAACTGCATGATGCAACAGAAGAGGCCCGCCGCGCGCGGGCCTCTTTATTGGCGGTGCCGCGTTGCCATGCGCGGAGGCGGGTGGTAGGCTGCGAAGGCTGGTCTATTTTTTGGCCATTTCTTCTGGCCTAACCCATGGAGCGACACGCGCATATGCAGACGAATTACAACGGCATTCCTGTTCCGGCGAACGGCAAGGCAATCGAGTATGCGAACGGGGAGTATACCGTTCCCGACCATCCGATCATTCCCTTCATCGAGGGCGATGGGACGGGGCGGGACATCTGGCGGGCGTCGAAGCGCGTCTTCGACGCGGCGGTGGAGAAGGCGTACGGCGGCAAGCGCAAGGTGGAGTGGTACGAGGTGCTGGCGGGCGAGAAGAGCTATCGCAAGACGGGGGAGTGGCTGCCCGACGACACGGTGAAGGCGACGGTGGACTTTCGCGTGTCGATCAAAGGGCCGCTGACGACTCCGGTGGGCGGCGGGATCCGCAGCCTGAATGTGGCGCTGCGGCAGTTGATGGACCTGTACCAGTGCATCCGGCCGGTGAAGTATTACGCTGGCGTGCCCAGCCCGGTGAAGCATCCGGAGAAGCTGAACGTGGTGATCTTCCGCGAGAACACGGAGGACATCTACGCGGGGATCGAGTTCCGCGAGGGAACCCCGGAGGTGGCGAAGCTGATCGCATTCGTCAACGACGAGATGCTGAAGGGGACGAAGAAGCGGGTGCGGCTGGACTCGGGCGTGGGGATCAAGCCGATCTCGATTACCTGCTCGAAGCGGCTGGTGCGGGCGGCGATTGCGTATGCGCTGAAGGAAGGGCGCAAGACGGTGACGCTGGTACACAAGGGGAACATCCAGAAGTTTACCGAGGGAGCATTCCGCGAGTGGGGGTACGAGGTTGCGGTGGAGGAGTTTCGCGACGAGACGGTGACCGAGCGGGAGAGCTGGATTCTGGGGAACCTAGAGGCGAACGCGAAGCTGACGGCGGAGGAGAATGCGGCGCTGATCGAGCCGGGGATCGAGTTCGCGGCGAAGGAGTTTGGCGAGGGAGTTGTGGCCGAGGTGAAGGCGGTGCTGGCGGCGATTGGCGAGACGCACGGCGCGGGGAAGTGGAAGCAGAAGGTGCTGATCAACGACCGGATTGCGGACTCGATCTTTCAGCAGATCATCTTGCGGCCGGAGGACTATTCGATTCTGGCGACGACGAATTTGAATGGCGACTACATCTCGGATGCGGCGGCGGCGCAAGTGGGCGGGCTGGGGATTGCGCCGGGAGGGAATGTGGGCGACGGCTACGCGGTGTTCGAGGCGACGCATGGGACGGCACCGAAGTACGCGGACAAGGACGTGATCAATCCCGGCTCGTTGATTCTATCGGGAGTGATGCTGTTCGATTTTCTGGGATGGACGGAGGCGGCGCGGCTGATCGAGTCGTCGATAGAGAAGACCATTGCGCAGAAGTATGTGACGTACGATTTCGAGCGGTCACTGGAGGGCGCGACCAAGGCGAAGACCAGCGAGTTTGCGACGCGGATGATCGAGAATATGGCCTGAGAGGTCAGCCTTTGGGGAAGAGAAACGGATTCACAAGGGGAACCTCGAAGCGCTCGAAGTCGCGGGTGTTGCGTGTGGCGACCGTAAGGCCGTTGACCTTGGCGATTGCGGCGATCATTGCATCCTCGATCAAGAGCTTCGATTGCCGCGCCATCAACCTTGCTGCCTCACGGGCGGACACGCCGTCGAGTGGAAGCACGACGGCACCGTTCGCCAATGCCTCTGCCCATCGCTCGATCTCCCGCGCCTTCTCCGCGTCCTGCCGACGCGTGACCTCCGCGCCGGCCTGAATCTCGTATAGGGCAAGCGCGGGCACCGCAAATGCGGTAGCCAAATGGCTCTTGTACCACGCCAGAACGGCCCCGTGAGGTCTCGCCTTTCGAAGCTCCGAGAGCACGTTCGTATCCAGAAGGAAGATCAAAATCCAACCGGCTTCCTCATCTTCCACCGTCCTCGCGGCGGGATCTGTAGATCGAACTGAGGACCCGACTGAAGGATCTCCAGCAGAGTGGGCTTCGATCCCCGGTTAATCGCCCGCCACTGCTCGATCGGCACAATAACAGCTTTTTCAACACCCCGGCGGGTAATCGTCTGGGGCCCCGATGTCTCCGCGACCATCAACAGTTCACTGAACTTCGCTTTGGCATCCTGCACCGGCCATGTCCCCATCGCCGTCTCCTGACTAGTTACCGGACTAGTCTATCAGATGCAGTCAATGCATCTCGGTTTTCGTGCATTGTCAAAGACGAAGCCGCAGACACGCTATGATCGAGGAAGGCGATTGGCACGCCGATTTGCGGGAAGGAATTGAGAGCGATGCGGAAGAAGGTAACGATTGTTGGGTCGGGGAATGTGGGAGCGACGACGGCGCACTGGATCGCGGCCAAAGAGCTGGCGGACGTGGTGCTGCTGGATGTGATCGAGGGCGTGCCGCAAGGCAAAGGGCTGGATCTGTCGGAGGCGATGCCGATCGAGAAGCGCGACGTGTCGATTGTGGGGACGAACGACTACGCGGATACGGCGGGGTCGGATGTGGTGGTGATTACGGCGGGGATTGCGCGCAAGCCGGGGATGAGCCGCGACGATCTGCTGAATACCAACTACAAGATCATGAGCGATGTGGTGTCGAAGGTGGTGGCGGCGTCGCCGAAGACGATCCTGATTGTGGTGTCGAACCCGCTGGATGCGATGGCGCAGACGGCGTACAAGCAGGCGGGGCTGCCGCGGGAGCGCGTGATCGGGATGGCGGGAGTGCTGGATTCGGCGCGGTTCAGGACGTTTATTGCGCAGGAGCTGAAGGTGTCGGTGGAGAATGTGACGGCGTTTGTGCTGGGCGGGCACGGAGATACGATGGTGCCGCTGGCGCGCTACTCGACGGTGGCGGGGATTCCGATCACGGAACTGATTGCGGCGGACCGGCTGGAGGAGCTGGTGCAGCGGACGCGCGACGGCGGGGCGGAGATTGTGAAGTATCTGAAGACGGGGAGCGCGTACTATGCGCCATCGGCGGCGGCGACCGAGATGGTGGAGGCGATTCTGAAGGACAAGAAGAAGATTCTGCCTTGCGCGGCTTATCTGGAAGGCGAGTATGGAATTCATGGGCTGTTTGTGGGGGTTCCGTGCAAGCTGGGAGCGGGGGGCATCGAGCAGATCATTGAGATCAAGTTGACTGCGGAGGAGCAGGCTGCGCTGCAGAAGAGCGCGGATTCGGTGAAGGAGCTTTGTGCGGTGATTGGGGTGGCGTGAGGGGAGAGGCTTAACGCCGATGAACACCGATTGAACCGATAAGTGCGGATGGATAATAGAAGAGCCCGCTCGGGTGAGCGGGCTCTTCTATTTGGGCAGGAGTGCAGAGGAAGAGTGAAGGTATACCTTACGGGCTAAAGCTCCTTCTTTTATTTGGCCTGTGATGGCCAAGGCTGAAGCCTTGGCGTACATAGAAGCAAATGCGAAACGCGGGGATTCTTCGCTGCCCTCAGAATGACAAGCAAGAACAGACAACGGCTGGAGTTCGTGGGAGAAAGGTCCGGGCTGCTGCGGCTGGATGGAGTTCATCGGGGTTCTTCGCGCTCGAAAGACGCGCTCAGAATGACGGCAAGAACAAACAAAAGAAAATGCGGGGGTTCTTCGACTGCGTTTGGCGCAGGATCGCGCCAAACTCCGCTCAGAATGACGGCCTACCTATTGATGCTGCGATCAGGAGGCGGTGGGTTAAGCTGTGGGGCTGTAGAGTGCGCGTGGAGGTGTGATGCGCGGCACAAAGGGCGTCTGGAGTGCGCGGTATACTGCGAATTAAGCCAATGTTTGCTCTGGATACGGGGTCGTAGTGTGTCCGGGGAGTTGGTTGTGCGCGATTGTGCCGCACTCATTTTTATACAGAGAAAGAAGATTCAATGTCCTCCAGTTCGACAGGCCACGCAGAGAATAGAGTTCAGAATTCAGTGTTAGCGCAGCGCGTGATGAGTGGGGAAGAGGCGGCCGCGCTGATCCAACCCGGCGCACAGATTGGGATGAGCGGGTTTACCGGATCGGGATACCCGAAAGCGGTGCCGATGGCGCTGGCGCGACGCATCGCAGACGCTCATCTGCGCGGCGATAAGTTCAAGGTGAACGTGTTTACCGGGGCCTCGACCGGGCCGGAGCTGGACGGCGCGCTGGCGATGGCCGGCGGAATGCAGCTGCGGATTCCGTATCAGTCTGACCCGATCACGCGCAAGCTGATCAACTCCGGCGAGATGCAGTACATCGACATGCATCTGAGCCAAGTTGCGCAGTATGTCGAGTATGGGTTTCTGGGCAAGCTGGACCTGGCGCTGATCGAGGTGACGGCGATCCTGGAGGACGGGCGGGTGATCCCGAGCACGTCTGTGGGCAACAACCAGACGTGGATCGACTGCGCGGAGAAGATCATTCTGGAGGTCAACTCGGCGTTACCGATGGAGCTGGAGGGGATGCACGACCTGTACTACGGGCTGGGAAAGCCGCCGCATCGGGACCCGATTCCACTGACCTCGGTGAGCCAGCGGATTGGCGAGCCGTACCTGAAGATCCCGATGGAGAAGGTCATTGCGGTGGTGCCTACCGACTCGCCGGACCGCTCCAGTCCGTTCAAGGCGCCGGATGCGAACTCGAAAAAGATTGCGGGCAACATTCTGGATTTTCTGGGCAATGAGGTGAAGAAGGGACGGCTTCCTGCTTCGCTTCTGCCGCTGCAATCCGGGGTTGGGAACATTGCCAACGCGGTGCTGTACGGGCTGGAAGAGGGGCCGTTCAACGGCCTGACCGCGTACACAGAGGTGATCCAGGACGGGCTGGTGAGCCTGCTGCGGTCTGGCAAGATGACCTGCGCATCGGCCACGGCGTTTTCGCTGAGCCCGGAGGGGACGGCGGAGTTTATCCCGAAGATCGGGGAGTTCCGCGACCGGATTGTGCTGCGCTCGCAGGAGATATCGAACCATCCTGGGATTATCCGGCGGCTGGGCGTGATTGCGATGAACGGGATGATCGAGGCGGACATCTATGGCAATGTGAACTCGACGCACATTATGGGGTCGAGCATCATGAACGGGATCGGGGGGTCGGGCGACTTCGCGCGCAACGGGTTCATGTCCATCTTCATGGCACCGTCGACGGCGAAGAACGGGACGATCTCGTCGATTGTGCCGATGGTGTCGCATGTGGACCACACGGAGCACGATGTGTCGGTAGTGGTGACGGAGCAGGGGCTGGCCGACCTGCGCGGACTGTCGCCGACGCAGCGGGCCAAGCTGGTGATCGAGAACTGCTCGCACCCGGACTACCGCGCGGAGCTGCTGGACTACTACAACCGCGCATCCAGCCTGTCGAACGGCAAGCACACTCCGCATTTGTTGACGGAGAGCCTGAGCTGGCACAGCCGGTATCTGCGCACCGGGCACATGCTGCGGCAGGCTGAGTAAATTAGCAGGTTAGGAGACCGACATGAAGATGTCGAAAGTGGTTATCTTGACTGTCCTATCAACTTTAGCTGGAACACTGACGTTACAAGCCGGAACCAACAAGACTGCCGATTCGTCAGCGCTAGCAACTGCGCCGATTTACGACCAGACCGGTGTTTTAGGCAGTGATTCTTTTGGAGATACCGGCAGTTTCACAGACGCGCAAGGTAATACGACAAGCGTCACCTGTGTTGGCCCGAATTGCTTCGAGGGAGTTGGAATGAGCTATTGGGTCACACTTCCCGATAAGACAAGACTGTATTTTTCACCTTATCGGGGGGTAGACCTTGATCATTGGAAGGGTCGTGATGGTTATGGAACATCTATGATCTATCCAATCGCCGATGCTCATTTAGAGACTATCCCGGGACTGACGAAGGGACAGACAATTAGCTTTCGATTCCGTACATCCGCTGTGATTGTGGGTGAGAGTGGAGGTATCACAGAGCCGATTAAGGAACTCAAGAAACGCTTCTTTTGTGTTCCTTTGAAGATTGACCTGAATGGGAAGACGAGAGAAGCCTATGCCAAGAACCACAGCATGGAGGCTTGTTACAACATACTTAATTAACTTATGCTACCCAAACCTACAATCAACCTCGTACAACAAGAATGCAATGCATTCGACCAAGATCCTTTCACCAAACTTGGTGAACAGGCGTTGGCACAACTTCGTGAGCAGTTTCCCCGGAACATAGAAGCCTCCCACATACTTTTAAAAGTTCTCGCTCTGAATCAGCTCTACAGCACACGGATCAACTACATTGATGTTGATCCGCTTGCTCGCCACATAGCGGGACTTGGAATTGATACGCTTCTCGACCAAGGATCACCACGAGCCGTCGATCTCATCTTCGTCTGTCCTCCCCTGCCAAAATATTTCTCATTCGCCACAAAGTTTTGTAGCTTGCACAATCCCAGTGCCTTTCCAATCTATGACCATTATGTCGATGAATGTCTCTGGTTGTACAAGAAACAAGATGGATTTGCTGTGTTCCATCGCCAAGACCTTTATATCTATGAGAGATTTGTCGAGATAGTTACTGCCTTTAGAAATCACTATGAACTAAGCCGTTTTACCTTCAGAGAGATCGACAAGTTTCTGTGGCGAACTGGAAATAGCATTCTTCGCGAGAGCACCGATCCTTTATAGCGACATGGACTTTGACTGCATACAAATAGGAATGGGCCTCTCCAGTGCGGAGAGGCCCATTTTGTTTGCGTGAATTGCGGAGTTGACTAGGCTTTGACGACGGCGCCGTCGACGACCTTGACGGGATCGAGGAAAGGCATACCGGAGCGGAGGCTTGCACCGACGGTCTCGAGGGGATGCCTGGCTTCGGCGGCGCGGATGCGTGCAAACTCCTTGCGGCCGGTCTCGTTCTCGTTGATGAACTTCTTGGCGAAGCTGCCGTCCTGGATCTCGTCGAGAAGCTTCTTCATGGCGAGCTTGGTGTCGGCGGTGATGATGCGCGGGCCGGCGACGTAGTCTCCCCACTCGGCGGTGTCGGAGATGGAGTGGCGCATGTATTCGAGTCCGCCGCGATAGATGAGATCGACGATGAGCTTGAGCTCGTGGCAGCACTCGAAGTAGGCAAGCTCGGGCTGGTAGCCAGCCTCGCAGAGCGTCTCGAAGCCAGCCTTGATGAGGGCGGAGACGCCGCCGCAGAGGACAGCCTGCTCGCCGAAGAGGTCGGTTTCGGTCTCTTCGGTGAAGGTGGTCTGGAGGACTCCGGCGCGGGTGGCGCCGATGCCCTTGGCGTAGCTGAGGGCGAGGGCGAGCGCGGTGCCGCTGGCATCCTGCTCCACGGCTACGAGCGCCGGCGTGCCGCCGCCTTCGGTGAAGACCTCGCGGACGCGATGGCCGGGAGCCTTGGGCGCGACCATCGAGATATCGACGGTGGCAGGCGGGGTGATGGTGCGGAAGCGGATGTTGAAGCCGTGGGCGAACATGAGGGTGACGTTGGGCTTCATGTTGGGCGCGATCTCGGCATGGTAGACCTTGGCGGCGGTCTGGTCGGGAGTGAGGTTCATGATGACGTCGGCCCACTTGCTGACGTTGGCCACGGTATCGACGACGAGGCCGGCGGCGCGCGCGCGGGCGGCGCTGGGCGAGTCGGCGCGAAGGCCGACGCGGACATCAACGCCCGAGTCCTTGAGGTTGAGCGCGTGGGCGTGGCCCTGCGAGCCGTAGCCGATGATGGCGACTTTTTTGGATTGGATGAGAGAGAGGTCTGCGTCTGCGTCGTGATACGTCTTTGCCATGGTGTGTGATTTTCCTCTAGATGTAATGGTAATTGAGATGAAGGCTTAACACCGATTTGCACCGATGAAACCGATCAAGAACGAAGGATGCAATACGGATTAAAGACGGTATGCGATTTCATTTGTCTTAGTCCTCCACGTGTTAGGGCTTGGGCTTGGGCGCGGGGTTGTCTGGGCTGCCGTTGGCCTGGCCGAGGGCCTTGAGGACGCGGCTGGTGTGCAGACCTCGGCGCATGGCCATGCGGCCTGTGCGGGAGATCTCGAGGATGGTGTAGCCGGACTCGCGCAGGACCTGGATGAGGCCCTCGATCTTGCTGGAGCCGCCGGTCATTTCGAGCATGATGGACTCGGGGGCGAGATCGACGACGCGGGCGCGGAAGACGTTGGCCAGCTCGAAGATCTGGGAGCGGGATTGCAGGCCGCTGGGCGCGGTGGGGCCGGCGGCGACCTTGATGAGGCAGAGCTCGCGGATGACGGCTTCGCTGCGGCCGACCTCGTCGACATCGTTGGTGATCTCGAGCTTGTAGAGGCTGGCGCGGATGCGGTGCGCGGCGGTCTCGGGCGCCTCGCAGACGATGGTCATGCGCGAGGTGTCTGGCTGCTCGCTCTCGCCGACCGTGAGCGAGACGATGTTGATGCTGAGACGGCGGAAGAGCGAGGCGACACGGGTGAGGACGCCGGGTTTGTCTTGAACTAGGGCTACGAAGGTGTGGAGCATGGGGACCTCGGGGGTTCGTGGTTAGCGGTTAGTTTGGAGTCTCGCCTTTGACCTTTTCCATCAAGGTGAATGGGCGTTCGAAGAGGATCAGTTCGCCGGCCTTCGCGGCGACGCGGACTGTTCCGCAGGTGTTATCCGTGGAGATTCCTTTGTTGAGGATTTCGGCGACGGAGTAGAGGAGCTGGAAGGATTGCTGGTTTGCGGGGAGGGTGCGGCAGCTTGCATTCAGATTTTCATCCAGAGCGATCTGCGCGTTGCCGTCGACTTTGAGGAGGACCGAGCCGGTTGCATCGGTGGGCCACAGATCGGCATCGACGTGGTTTCTGGTGGTCCAGACGCGGAGGGTTTCGTTCTTGATGGGGCGGCCGTTCTTTCCGTTGACGATGCGGATGTGGATGGTTTGTGCAGACAGTGATTGGGCGCAAGTTATGAGAACGAGCAACAGCAAAAGCAAGGGCCAATGCGGGGGTCCCTCCACTGCCCCTTCGACTCGCTGCACTCGCTGAGGGTCCGGTCGGGATGACGATCTATAAGGGCTATCTTGACGGCGCATCTATTCGGCCTCGGGGAGTTCGATGAGGGGGTCGGCGGCGGGGCGGCGGACCATCTCGTGGAGGGCGGAGCCGGGGGCGATCATGGGGTAGACGCCGTCTTCCTTCTCGACCTGGAAGTTGATGAGGAAGGGATGGCCGCTGGTGCGGGCGCGGGTGACGGTGGGGATGACTTCGGCGCGCTGGCGGACGTGCGCGCCAGCGATGCCGTGGGCGGCGGCGAGCAGCACGAAGTCCGGCGAGAGGATGGGCGTACACTCGTAATTCTTGTCGTAGAAGATCTCCTGNNCTGCTGGATGGTGGAGAGCTCGGAGGCGGTCATCTGGAAGCCGCCGTCGCCGGCGATGACCCAGACATCCTTTTCGGGGCAGGCGAACTTGGCTCCGATGGCGGCGGGCAATGCAAATCCCATTGTCCCGAGGCCGCCGGAGGTGATGAGAGAGCGCGGCGTGTCGTGGCGGAAGTACTGCGCCTCCCACATCTGGTGCTGACCGACGTCGGTGACGATGATGGTTTGAGCGATGCGGCCGGATTCCTTTGCTTCCCGCCAGATGTCGTGAATGACGTGCGTGGCGTAGAGGTGGCCGTTGTCGGGGCGGTTGATGATGTCGCTGGCGCTGGCGTCGCCCTTCATCTTATTGACCTCACCGATCCAACTTGTGTCTGACTGGCTGGGAAGGAGCGGAAGGAGGGTTTCGAGGACGGCCTTGAGGTCGCCGATGAGGGCGACGTCGGCGTGGACGTTTTTGTCGATCTCGGCGGGGTCGATCTCGACGTGGATTTTTTTGGCGTGGGGGGCGTAGGTGGCAAGCGTGCCGGTGACGCGATCGTCGAAGCGCATGCCGAAGGCGAGCAAGAGGTCGGACTGCTGGATGGCCTTGTTGACCCAGGACTCGCCGTGCATGCCCATCATGCCGAGGGCGAGNNAGAGTGCTGGCGACGGGAATCTGGCGGCGCTCGGCGAAGGCGAGGAGCTGGGATTCGGCTTCGGAGATGAGGACGCCGTGGCCGGCGAGGATGACGGGACGCTTGGCGGCGGAGATCAACTCGATGGCCTGCTCGATGGAGTTGGCTTCGGCACGCAGCATGGGATGCGGACGATGCGCGGCGGGCGCGGCGGCGGCGAAGTCGAAGGGCGCGGAGGCCTGCTGCGCGTCTTTCGTGATGTCGACCAGCACCGGGCCAGGACGTCCGGCGACGGCGATCTGGAAGGCCTTGCGAATGGTGGGCGCGATGTCTTCCACGCGCGAGACGAGGAAGTTGTGCTTGGTGATGGGCAGGGTGATGCCGGTGATGTCGATCTCCTGGAATGCGTCGGTGCCGAGGAGCTTGGAGGAGACCTGGCCGGTGATGCAGACGATGGGGATGGAGTCCAGCATGGCGGTGGCGATGCCGGTGACGAGATTTGTGGCGCCGGGGCCGGAGGTGGCGACGCAGACGCCGGTGCGGCCGGATGCGCGCGCGTAGCCGTCGGCCATGTGGGCCGCGCCCTGCTCGTGGCGGACGAGGACGTGGTGGATGGGGAACTTGCGCAGCGCGTCGTAGACGGGCAGGATGGCCCCGCCGGGATAACCGAAGACGGTGGTTACGCCCTCGCCGACGAGGGTTGCCCAGACGATTTCTGCTCCGGTGAGGGTGGGGATGTTGATGCTCTGTGATTTGTTTGCCATCGTGTGCTCCTTATGCTGCTGTGCTGAATTGGTCGATTCCATAATGCGATTTAAAGCTGATTTGCGGTTATTTTCCATGGGTGTAAGAGAGGATTGCCGCTGTGTGCATGTCGATACGGATCTCTGCGACGCCGCCATCCCTAATTAGCCCTGGCTGTTTAGGTTGCTCCAGTGTTCCGGTGACAATCCAGACATCACCGTTCAGTGTTGCGTGGAACGGGCGCTCATGAATAATTTTGTCTTCTCCGTAAATAGGGCTGAGAACTGCTTCGGCGATGCGGATGGCTGTCTTTTCATCCGGGACGTATCCATCCCGCGGCTTCGGAGACTGTGCTAACGCGCTCGTGCATAGCAGGAGTACTGCGATACAAAAAATGCTCTTGATCGGTGCTCGTCGGTGTAAATCGGTGTTAAGCATTTGTGGGCCTCGGGGTTAGCCAGAATTCTTTGTCGTGGGCGGACTCGAAGGCGTCGAGGGCGGTGGCGTGGCGCAGGGTGAGACCGATGTCGTCGAGGCCGTTGAGCAGGCAATATTTGCGGAATGGGTCGATGTCGAAGCGGGCGGTGAAGCCTTGATCGTCGGTGACGGTCTGGGCTTCGAGGTTGATGGTGATGCGGTGCGCGGGGTTGGCGGTGCTGCGCGCGCTGAGGAGTTCGACGTCGGACTCGGGCAGGCGGACGAGGACCATGCCGTTCTTGCCGGCGTTGGAGAAGAAGATGTCGGCGAAGCTGGGGGCGATGACGACCAGGAAGCCGAAGTCGGTGAGCGCCCAGGCGGCGTGCTCGCGGGAGCTGCCGCAGCCGAAGTTCTTGCTGGCGATGAGAATCTGCGCGCCATTGTAGGCCGGGTTATTCAGGATGAAGGCGGGGTCGGGCTGGCCTATTTTTTCTTTGCTTACGCTGGGGCCCTCGTGCAGGCGGCGCCAGTCGAAGAAGAGGAATTCGCCGTAGCCGGTGCGCTCGATGCGCTTGAGGAACTGCTTGGGGATGATCTGGTCGGTGTCCACGTTGGGGCGGGGGAGCGGGACGGCGGCGGAGGTGAGGGTGTTGATGGCGATCATGTCTTTGATCCTCGAAGAAAAAACAAGTACGGGTTCTGGTTAGAAAGCTCCGAGCTGTTGTGCCTGTCGAAGGTTCATCGGGATCCTTCGCTGCGCTCAGGATGACAGCAAAAATTAAGAGGCCATCATCCTTTGAAGTTCCAGGTGCGGATGTCGGTGAAGTGGCCGGTGATGGCGGCGGCGGCGGCCATCTGCGGACTGACGAGGTGGGTGCGGCCGGCGCGGCCCTGGCGGCCTTCGAAGTTGCGGTTGGAGGTGGAGGCGCAGCGTTCGCCGGGTTGGAGCATGTCGGGGTTCATGGCGAGACACATGCTGCAGCCAGGCTCGCGCCAGGCAAATCCCGCATCTTTAAAGATGCGGTCGAGGCCTTCGGATTCCGCCTGGGCTTTGACTGCTTGAGAGCCGGGGACGACCATCGTGCGGACGGTGGTGGCGACCTTGTAGCCGCGAACGACGGCGGCGGCGGCGCGCAGGTCTTCAATGCGGCCGTTGGTGCAGGAGCCGATGAAGACACAGTCGATGGGGATTTGCTGGATGGGCTGGCCGGGCTTGAGGCCCATGTAGTCGAGGGCGCGGTCGAAGGCCTTGCGGTCGGCCTCGGAGGCGTTGGGATCGGCGACGGGGACGGTGGAATCGACGCCGGTGACCATGCCGGGGGAAGTGCCCCAGGAGACGGTGGGGGTGATCTCGGCGGCGTTGATGACGAGCTCGCGGTCGAAGGTTGCGCCGGGGTCGGTGGCGAGGGAGCGCCAGTGGGCGACGGCTTCTTCCCACGCTGCGCCTGTGGGAGAGAAGCGGCGGCCTTTGAGGTAGGCGAAGGTCTTCTCGTCGGGGGCAATCATGCCGGCGCGGGCACCGGCCTCGATGCTCATGTTGCAGATGGTCATGCGGCCTTCCATGGAGAGGGCGCGGATGGCGGAGCCGGCGTACTCGACGACACAGCCGGTGGCGCCGGCGGTGCCGATGTGGCCGATGATGTGCAGGACGATGTCCTTGGCGGTGACGCCGGTGGGGAGCGCGCCTTCGATGTTGATGCGGAAGGTTTTTGGCTTGTCCTGCGGAAGGGTCTGGGTGGCGAGGACGTGCTCGACCTCGGAGGTTCCGATGCCGAAGGCGAGTGCGCCGAATGCGCCGTGGGTGCTGGTGTGCGAGTCGCCGCAGACGATGGTCATGCCGGGCTTGGTGAGGCCGAGCTCGGGGCCGATGATGTGGACGATTCCCTGCGAGGGAGATTGCACGTCGAAGAGCTCGATGCCGAATTCGGCGCAGTTGCGGCGGAGGGCTTCGACCTGGCGCGAGGAGGTTTGATCGACGATGTTGAGGCGGTCGGCGATGGAGGTGGTGGGGACATTGTGATCCACCGTGGCGAGGGTGCGGTCTGGACGGCGAACCTTGCGGTTGGCGAGGCGCAGGCCGTCGAATGCCTGCGGCGACGTGACCTCGTGGACGAGCTGGAGATCGATGTAGAGGAGCGCGGGTTCGCCTGCGGGTTCAGCGACGAGATGGGACTGCCAGACTTTTTCGAAGAGGGTGCGGGGTGCGGTAGCTGCGGTCATTTTGATTGCTTTCGGGTTGAGTGCGGTTTTTTTATTTGGCTATGAGCTATGAGGTATGAGGTATGAGCTACGGCGAATGAGGGGGTGGGGCGATGCCGAGGGCTGAGGGCGCGACTTCATGCGGCGTGCCGTCGGGATCGACGAGGATGGCGTGGGTGATGTTTTGGACGATGGTGGTGCCGGGGAGCGGCTGGGTGGTCCAGCGGGCGATGGCTTTGAGGAGCGCGGCGGGCGGGTGCTGCGTGATGTTTGAACCGGGGCCAGACGCGATGGTGAGGGGCTCGTTGGGGAAGAGCCAGAGGGTGTACTCGGCTGCGGGATCGGAGGTGGGCTTGTCCGCCTTGATCCAGTTGATGGCGGCGAAGACGACGAGATGATGCGCGCCGTTGAGATCGATCCAGAGCAGGCCGCGCGCGGGACAGAAGTGGACGACGCAGCCGGAGATGGAGATGTAACGGTTCTCGTCGGCGAGGACGCTGCCGGGGACGGTGAGGTGATCGAGCGCGGTGCTGGCGAGCGAGCGGTAGCGGCCGGCGATGGGCGTACCCCAGAAGGTCTGCGGGGCGATGAGGAACTGATCGAGGAAGGGGCGGAAGCGGTCGTCCTGGACGAGGTCGTTCTCGCGTCCGTCCTTGTTGGTGGCGTCGGGCGTGTACTGCCAGAGCCACTCGACGTTTTCCGGCGCGGGCTTTTGCTTCTTGCCGGGCTGCGCGGGAGCGAGCGTGGTCACGAGCAGGATGGCGATGGCGAGTTGGAGTGGGCGGCGCATAAAGTTTTAGAACAAGTGCAAATACTTAACACCGATTTACACCGATTGAACCGATCAAAAACAATAAACGAAGATTATTTATAAAAGCAAAAAATTATTTCTACATTTACCAATACAAACTCGAATCGATTAATTCTTCTTTCGTGCGTTACCGTTGTTTGTTTCTAATCGGTTCAATCGGTCTTGATCGGTATTGAGCCTTTTGTTAGACGGCATGCATGGACTGGCGCTGGTCGATGGATTGGGCGAGCGCCTGGTGGACGAGTTTGCCCATTTCGGTGGTGGAGACGAGGTGCTGGGCTGGACTCTTATCGGGGACGTTGCCGCGGGCGATGTCGGCGGTACGATTGCCGTCGGCGAGGACGGTGCGGACGGCGGCTTCGATGGCGGCGGCGTCTTGTTCGAGATTGGCGGAGTGGCGCAGGAGCATGGCGGCGGTGAGGATTGCGCCGAGTGGGTTGGCCTTGCCGGTGCCTGCGATGTCGGGCGCGGAGCCGTGGACGGGTTCGAAGAGATTGACCGCGCCGCCGATGGTGGCCGAGGGCAACATGCCGAGCGAGCCGGTGATGATGGAGGCCTCGTCGGAGAGGATGTCGCCGAAGAGATTTTCTGTCAGCACGACGTCGAAGTTGCGTGGGATGTTCATGAGGTGCATGGCCATGGAGTCGACGAGCTGGTGCTCGAGGGTGACATCGGGGTAATCCTTCGCCACTTCAGTCACGGTGGCGCGCCAGAGCTGCGAGACTTCGAGGACGTTGGCCTTGTCGACGGAGGTGACTTTCTTTCGACGCTTGCTGGCGAGCTCGAAGGCGACCTTGGCGACGCGGGCGACTTCGGCCTTGGTGTAGCGCATGGTGTTCCATGCCTCGCCGGTGGACTTGTTCCACTCGCGCGGGGAGCCGAAGTAGAGGCCGCCGAGCAGTTCGCGGACGAAGAGGATGTCGGCACCTTCAGTGACCTCGGGGCGCAGCGGCGAGTTGGCCGAGAGCGCGGGATAGGCGATGGACGGGCGGAGGTTGGCGAAGCCGCCGAGGGCGTGGCGGATCTGGAGCAGGCCGGCCTCGGGACGCTTGTCCGGCGAGAGCGCGTCGAATTTTTTGTCGCCGACCGCACCGAGCAGGACGGCGTCGGATTCGAGGCAGGCGTCGAGCGTGGCGGTGGGGAGCGGTGAGCCGGTGGCCGTGATGGCGACTCCGCCGAGGAGCAGAGGGACAAAGGAGAAGTCGTGGCCGCCGAACTCGGCGACGGCGCGGAGGATGTTGACGGCTTCGTTGGTGACTTCGGGGCCGATGCCGTCGCCGGCGAGGATGGCTATCTTGAGTTTCATGGGGTCTCTGCCTTCAGTAATTATGGTGCGATCTAGGACCAGTGATTGAAGAGGATGGTAAGCGCAAAGTAGATAAGAGTCATGATGACAAGACCTAGGGCTTCGTTGATAACAAACTCCAAGGTTGATGTCGTCGGTGGTTTCATTCTGAACTTGCGGATGAAGCCAACACAGGCCATGAGGCCGAGTGCGAAGATTACTGCGATTACGCCGACGTGGCTCACTTTCTGTCCTCAGGGGCTAAAGCCCATTCTGTTCGGAGCACTTTACGGCACGGCTGAAGCCGTGCCCTTCCGAAAAACTTCATGCGATTGCGGGAACGCTTGGTGCTGGTTTGAGCAGGCGGATGAGGTCCTGGTCGTAGATGGTTTTTTTGCGGTCGGCGAGTTCGGTGAAGCGGTGGTATACGGCGTCTAGTTCTTCGTGGGTGAGGTTGTGGCCGAGCGCGATGAGGCGGTGTTCGAGGGCGCGGCGGCCGGAGTGCTTGCCGAGGACGAGCGAGTCGTGGGGCACGCCGACCGATTGCGGCGTCATGATCTCGTAGGTGAGGGGATTGGCGATGACGCCGTGCTGGTGGATTCCGGCGGCGTGGGCGAAGGCGTTGGCTCCGACGATGGCCTTGTTGGGCGCGGGGCCGAAGCTGATGCATGTGGCGAGCATCTGGCTGGTGGGATAGAGCTGGTTCATGACGATGTTGTGGAGGAAGGGGAGCTGGTCGCGGCGGGTGACGAGGATGGCGGCAAGCTCTTCGAGCGAGGCGTTGCCGGCGCGCTCGCCGATGCCGTTGATGGCGCACTCGACCTGGCGGACTCCGGCCTGAATGGCGGCGAGGGAGTTGGCGACGGCGAGGCCGAGGTCGTCGTGGCAGTGGGCGGAGAGGACTATGTTTTCGATTCCGGGGACTCGGGCTTGAATATTTCGGAACATCTCTGCGTAGTCCTGCGGGAGGCAGTAGCCGACGGTGTCTGGAAGGTTGAGAGTGGTGGCTCCGGCCTGGATGGCGGCCTCGCAGACTTTGACCAGGAAGTCGGGATCGGTGCGGGTGGCGTCCTCGGGGGAGAACTCGATGTCGTCGGCGTAGGTGCGTGCGAGGGCGACCATTTCGGCGATCTGATCGAGCGCCTGGGCGCGGGTGATCTTGAGCTTGGCGGCGAGGTGGAGGTCGGATGTGGAGAGAAAGGTGTGGATGCGGGCGCGTGCGGCTGGCTCGATGGAGCGCGCAGCGGCCTCGATGTCTTCGCGCTTGGCGCGGGCGAGACTGGCGATGATGGGGCCGCGTGCCGACCCGACTTCGCGGGCGATGTTGCGGATGGATTCGGAGTCGCCCTCGGATGCAATGGCGAATCCGGCCTCGAGGATGTCGACGCCAAGGGCGGCGATCTGGTGGGCCATGCGCAGCTTCTCGTCGCTGTGCATGACGCATCCGGGGGACTGCTCTCCGTCGCGCAGGGTGGTGTCGAAGAAGATGATGCGGCCGGGTTGCGGCGAGACTGCGTGGGGGATCTGGGGATCTGTCACGGACATGGGTTCGACCTCGGCTCCTTGGGTATTAGAATAACCCAGACTTATAGTGTTTCGCGCGAGTATTATTATTTCTAATTGAGTCATTCGCGGTCGAGCGAGAGGATTGCGCTCGGGGAGGGCGTGCGGCGATGGACCTTTTTCAGATGGAGACGTTTCTTGCGGTGACGGAGGAGCGGAGTTTTTCGCGGGCGGCGACGCGGCTGCATCGCACGCAGCCGGCGGTGAGCCAGGCGATCGCCAAGCTGGAGGCGGAACTGGGCGAGGTGCTGCTGGAGCGGTCGTCGCGCGATGGCACGCTGACGGACGCGGGCGAAGTGCTGCGCGAATACGCGATGAAGCTGCTGAACCTGCGGGCTGAATCGATGGGTGCGCTGGCCGAGTTGCGAGAGCTGCATCGCGGACGGTTGAACATTGCGGCCAACGAGTACACATGTCTCTATCTGTTGCCTCTGCTGGATGAGTTCCGGCGGCGGAATCCGCGGATCAAGGTGACGGTGCAGCGGTCGCTGGCGAGCCGCATCGCGGACGACGTGCTGGTGCACTCGGTGGAGATCGGCGTGCTGAGCTTCCGGCCGGACGACGCGGCGATCCGCTCGGTGGTGGTGTACCGCGACGAGCTGAACCTGGTGGTGAACCCGAAGCATCCGCTGGCGCGGGCGGGCGAGGTTTCGATCCGGCAGCTTGGGGCGGAGAATTTTATTGCACACAATATCACTTCTCCGCAGCGTCAGAAGGTGATCGAGACGTTCCGGCGGCACAAGACCCCGCTGCGGATGGGAGTGGAACTGCCGTCGCTGGAGGCGATCAAACGGTTTGTGGAGATGGGCAACGGAGTGGCGCTGGTGCCGGGTCTGACGGTTCGGACCGAGTTGGCGAGCGGCGCGCTGGTGCGGGTGCGAGTACGCGAGCTGCAACTGGAACGCAGGCTGCGTCTGGTGTACCGGCGTCAGGCGAGCCTGTCGCACGTTGCTGTGGCATTCCTGAAGGTGGTGGAGGCGTACGCGGCGGCGCACGGCGATCCCTATTGCTTTCAGGCAGAGCGAGCGGGTTGAGACGGAGCTGGCGAGCAACGTTTCCTCCTGAAAATGAAAATCTGGCTTGCCAAGCGCAAACAAATCTGGGGGCCTGGTGCGTCTGTACTGGCGGTTTGTACGTCTGTAGCGTTAGACTTGTCCGCCGGAGAGTTAAGCCGGAAGCGACACGGGAGAGCAGCCAATGAAAATGATGATGTTACGAAAATATGCCATGCGCGCAGGCGTTGTGGCATTGTGTAGCGCCGCGCTATGCGCGACGCCGATGCTGGCGCAGGCCGGCGGCGGAGCACCGGGTGGCGGCGGCGGCAGTCGCGGCATGATGACACCGGATGCCCAACTGGCCCAGCTGACCACAGCTCTGACCTTGTCTGCCGACCAGCAGAGCAAGATCAAGCCGATCCTCGAAGCCGATGCCGCGAAGATCACTGCACTGCGGACCGCTCAGGACCCGGACATGCGCACGAAGATGACCACGATTCGCACGGAACAGCACGCCGCGATCAAGGCGATTCTGACCGCTGACCAGGCGACCAAGTACGATGCGATGCCTCAGGGCGGTCGTGGCGGCGGCGGAGCACCACCAGCTGCACCACCCGCACAGTAATTACGGTCAATGATTTGACAGAGGGCCGGGGAGTTGTTTGACTCCCCGGCCTTTCTGCGTGGCGTGACACTGCACGGGGCACGGGCTACAGGTACAATGTTTGGAGTGACCGCGCCAATGTTCGTTGCGATGCGAGGAGCATTGCATTCGAGTTCCGGGGCCGGGTTGCGAAGGAACAAGAAGGGGTAGACCGAAGAATGAAGAAGACGATTTTGTTGGGTGTGCTGATGCTGACGGCGGCGGCCTGTGTTGCGCAGGAGAGCCGGCAGGACGTGAGCTTCAGCGGGACCGGGCTGTTCGGGCCCACGATCCACGGACCTGGGGCCGTGGTGGCGAATTCAACCGGCGCACTGGGNNGAACTACAGCTTCATCCAGAACAACCAGAAGTATTGCGTCGGTGGAGGATGCGTTCCTGGCGCACCTGTCGTTCCCGGCTTGACCAATTACTACAGCTACCGGATCCACTCACGGATGCAGGAGGCCACGGGCGCGTATGTCTTCGGCATGACCTTCAAGCGATTCAACCCATTTCTGGAGGCTGGAGGCGGCACTCTGATCTTTACGCCTGTGCTGGACAATGGGACGAAAGAACTGGGCACCAAGGGGACGAAGGGGCTGGCGGGACTGTTTGGGGGCGGGCTGGCGTATGAGCTGAGCCCCAGCTTCGACATTCGCGCCGAGTACCGGGGCTTCCTGGTGAAGACGCCGGCCTTCGGTGAGCCCAACATCGTCACAAACCGCTATGAGGTCCTCTCCATGCCGACGCTCGGCGTGGCGTATCACTTCTAGAGTGGGTTGACTGGATTCAATGTGCAACCGCCCCGCATCTCTTCGATGAGATGCGGGGCGGTTTCGTTTTGGGCCGGCGGCTACGGCCTGGAGGGTGGGGAGGGTTGCGGCTACGGCTTGGAGGGATGGGAGGGTTGCTGGTTGCGGGTCGGCTATGGGCTGTGGGCT
>PLOT01000320.1 GCA_003142215.1 Granulicella sp.
CCACCAACATCGTCTTCTGCGGCGACAAGTCCATCCTCCGCGCCGACTACCTCATCGACGACAACCCACGCCAGCTCCGCCGCTTCGAGGCTCGCTTTGGGAGCGAGATCAAGAGGCACAAAACAAGTGAGTCCCAGGGAGATGAGTCTGAGGCCGTACGCACCGGAATCCTCTACGACGCCCCCCACAACGCCGCCGTCACCGGCTTCCGCCGCGTCCACAACTGGCTCGAAATCGAGTCCCTCTTCCTCAGCGAAAAGTAGCGCCCAATTTCCAGTTTGTCATTCTGACCCTGAGCCTGAGCTTGCCGAAGGGGAAGGGGAAGAATCCCCGCATTTTGCCAGGTCCGCCACATACGCCGGACGCTCCGGCAACGACCGGTAAAGCGTCTCCCCTGCACCCATCGCTCTGCTATTATTTCCCTGATTGCGATTACGACCATGCATCGCGCCTTCCGCTTCGCCCTCGCCTCGCTCCTCGTCCTCCTCCCCCCGGCCTTTGCCCGCGCAACCAGTTGTACCGTACGCTCGGGCTGCCACCCGCTCGACATCCAGGGGGCCATGTTCCTCGGCGAAGCCATCAGCGTTCGCAATGCCACCGTTCGGACCACACCATTTTCGTGTATCTTCCGCTTCCGGGTGATCGAAAGCTTCTCCTCCAGCCCGCGCCCCGGCGAGGAGGTCGAGGTCTCAGCCGGCCTTGGCGGCGGAGATTGCGGATCCGGGTCCCAGTTTGAAATCGGTCAGCGCTACCTCGTCGACGCCTACGATTCCGGCGCGCAGCAAGACGTGCGCCTCTCCACCAGTATTTGCTCCAATACTCGACCCGAGTCCCAGGCCACCATCGCGCTAGCCGAATTGCGAACCCGCGCATCGGGCGGTCGCGTCCCCGACCTCAACGGCCAGATCAGCACAATCGAAGGAATCGACAGGCTCGCGGAGGGAGAATACAAACCGCTTGCCAACGTCGCCGTCACCATCGCCTCCGAAAATGGTGCCACAACCCTTCACGCCGCGACCGACTCCAACGGAATCTACTCCTTCGCAACCGTCCCTCCGGGCACCTATCGCGTCGCCTTCGATGGCCTTCCGCCCCACCGCGTGGCGATGCAATTTGACGAGGAGCCTTTTGACATTACCATCCCCGAATCCAGTGGCGCCGGAGCAAGCTGCCATCTCAGCGTGTTCGCCGCTCCCTCGGGTGGTATCTCCGGGAAGATGGTGGACGCATCCGGAACCGGCGTCGAGGGGGTCGTAGAGGCGTATCCAGCGGATCAGCCAAGGACAAGTCCGCCCCTCCCTTGGGCCTCCATCGGTACCGCCGACAAACAGGGCCACTTCACCCTTCATTTCCTGCGCGACGGAGATTACCGCATCGAGTATTCGGGGCTCACCAGCGGCAAGGTCGACCGCGTCACCGTCCGCGACGGCCAAACCACCACTGGCGTGCAACTCCCCCTCCCAGCTAAGTGAAGTGGACGTGGATGTAACCGGGTGCCCCACATCTCGCCTTTGAGATGTGGTTTCCCTTCCTCAACCCGCCGACTTCGCACTCACAATCGAGATCCTCAAATCAAGCGCCGAGAGTACCCCGGTCAAAGTATCCAGCGTCGGGTTGCCGCGTTCTGACAAGGATCGATACAGCGTCTCCCGCTGCACGCCCGACTCTTTCGCCACCTTCGACATCTGATTCGCCTGGGCCACTTTGCCCAAAGCCGACAGAAACACTTCAACCGACTCCTGAAGCGACGCATTCAAGAAACTGGCCGCAATCTCAGGATCGCTCAGTTTCTCCAGTTGCCAGCCGCGATAGGACCTTGTTCTCTTAGGCATTGTAGTTTCTCCAATAATGCTTCGCGGTATCGATATCGCGCTGTTGGGTCTTTTTCGTCCCGCCAATCAGCAGAACCACGAGTTCACTTCCATCCAGTCCAAAGTAGATGCGGTACCCCGGCCCAAAATCGATTCTCAGTTCGAAGACACCTTCCCCGATGCCGCGATGATCGCCCAGATTCCCAAGCTCCACCCGCTCCAACCGGGCCATCAACTTGCCGTAAAGCGGAGCCTGTTGTCGATCCATCCATTCGCTGAAAGGGGCATGACCCTCTTCGTTCTCGTAGATGCGTATCTCTTTCGGCCTAACGTCCACGCGCCCTCTCACTCAATATGTGATTTATAAATCACGGACGGCTGGCATGTCAACCTATGCCGCGCGGGAGGAAGATCCGATTTGTACCTACCCAAACCTGCCATCCCGCCACTGAGCGAAGCAGAAGCAGAAGGCCCATTTTATTTGTTGTAGTGCTTCCGCAACGTCTCCCTCGCACCCGCGATACACTCGATGCGGGACGCGTGTCCTCATCGCAGCCAGCCACAGGAGAGCGCAGAGCGTGAAGATCGATCCGCCAGCCATCGCAGCATGACCCTCCCGCGCATCCACATCGGACGGCCGCAGCGTCTTGCCGCGCTTCTTCTGCTGGCCTTCCTCGCCCAGTGCCTCTGGGTCGTCGGCCACCAGCAGCTCTCCACCGCCGACTATCGCTTCGCCCGCTGCGGCCGCGAGATGTGGGAGCGTCCCTCGCCGCTCGAGGGTTACTTCACCACCTGTGGCAACCTCAACGGCGACGGCACATTCGCCTACCGCGTGGCCGGCCTTCCACTCACCCTCCAGCGCCTCACCCTGCTCGCCGCGGACCATCTCCGCGCGCCGGCCGACCGCCTCTACCCCGGCGATTCGCTCAACGGCTCCACATGGGAGTCGCGCCACCAACTGGAATTCGTCGTCTATCTCATCCACCTGCCGTTTGTGCTCTTCGCCCTCTGGCTGGGCGGAGGACTGTGGTGGGTCTCGCGTCGTCTCTTCGGCAACGAGGGCGGTTTCTTCGCTCTCGGCCTCTACTGCTTCTGCCCCGCCGTCGTCCGCATGGCGGTCGCGCCCAATAACGATGTCCTCGCCATGTGGGGACTCTACGGCCTCATCTACACCGCCATTGGCGTCGCCCACGCCATGCAGGGCCCGCGCCGCCGGTGGCGTCCGCGCATCGTGCTGCTCACCATCGCAATCGGATTCACCGCCGCCGCGCATCTTCTGGCCGCCATCGCTGGCTTCGTCGCCGCGCTGGTCTTCATGCTGTATCTGGCCCAGCGGCGGCGCGGCTACGTCTTTCAGATTCTCCTCTTCGCCGCCATCGGCGCGCTGGCAATCCTCTTCGCGTTCTACGGATTCCGCCCAGCCGCCTTCAGTTACGTCTTCACCGGCGGCGCGGCCCGCTTCTGGTTCTCGCTGGCGGGAGTACGCAGTTTTGTTGTGGCCCGCGGCTTCGCCGGCAGCCTGGAGAACTTCCCCATCCTGATCGCGTTCGCCGTTGCCGCGCTGCTCTATTGCTCGGTGCGCCGCAGCCGATACTTCGGCAACACCACGCCGCTTCTGGTCCTGTTTGCGCTCGCGCCGCTCATCACCACCCAGACCGTCAGCGCCCCGTTGCTGTGGGCGCTGCCGTTTTTCTTCACCTTCATCGGCGGGGTCTTCGCCGACGCGCTCGAAACCCGCACTCGCAAGCTCTTCCTCGTGCTCACCGGAGCGATTCTGGCCGCGCAGGCGATGGCCTGCCTCGCCGCCCTGCCGCTCATCGCGCGCTCCTGAAAACCTCAAGCCGCCATTCTCTCCTGAGCGTAGTTGAATGGATGCCGTAAACGCTGCCCATGCACTGCGGCTTCACAGGCTGCGGAAAAACTCCCACTTTTGCCTTTGGGAGGGAGCAGGGGGATTCAGCCCCCTGAATAAGGCAATCGAATCGACGGGCTTTAGCCCCGGACCTTCTGCTCGTAGCGCCAAACAACCCTTTTTCCGCAGCCTGTTTAGCCGCTGAAGTCTGGCCTTACTTTGCCGGCGCAGTCGCGGCCCTCTTTGCCGGCGCAGTCGCGGCCTTCTTCGCCGGAGCCTCTGCCCTGACCTTCGCCTCCAGCTCGTCGATCGTCTGGTACAGCAGCGAGACGTCCGTCACATGCACCCATTCCTTCTGCGTGCATACGATGACCGCCGGCGTGTACTGCACTCCCAGCCTGTCGCCCAGCGTCCTGTCCGCCTCCACTTCCTTCTTGAACTGGCCCGCCGGATCGGGTACGAACGGCAGTTGCAGCCCATGCGACTGGAAGTACCTCCGCGTGAAGTTCAGCATGTCGTCCTTGCTGGCGATGCCGGTCTGCGCCGCGAAGACTGCGCCGCGATACTCGTCCCCGGTCTTCGGAGACACCTTGTCCTGCAGGTAGCGCGCCCAGATCATCGCATCCAGGCTCCAGATGTGATACGGCAACGGGAAGTCATGCTGAATCAGCGGGATGTTGTAATGCTCCGCCGCGGCGTGGACGATGGGGAAGACGTGCGCGCACATTGGGCACTCCATATCCTCGAACTCGATGATGGCGATCTTTGCGCCAGCCGGAGGCTTCAGCATCGACGTGTCTTTGAACGTCTCGCCCTCATTCGGCTTCGGCACGGACCGCTGCGCCATCAGTGACGCAGTTGCAAACGGCAGAGTCATCGCAACAACAGCGGCGGCAACCCCAAAACGAATCACAGAACGAAGGCGGTTCATCTCAGTCATGCGCAAAAATCCTCACCTCCAATCCTATCGCAATCCCGCGCCGTGCAAGCTCCGGCTCCTCGCCCCGCATCCCTCGCAAGCTCGTACAATAATCGGGACGCAGCATCTCGCGGAAGCCCCGCGGCACGGAGACTTGCAATGAGCATCGCAGAGAAACTCGGCACCGACATCATCACCGCCATGAAGGCACACCAGGAGCACCGCCTCACCACCCTGCGCATGGTCAAGTCCGCGCTGCGCTCCAAAGAGATCGACAAGCGCCAACCCCTCACCGACGCCGAACAGACCCAGATCCTTTCTACTCTCCTGAAACAAAGGCGCGAGTCGGTCGAGAGCTTCACCAAGGGCAATCGCCCCGAGCTTGCCGCCAGGGAGCAGGCCGAGATCGTCATGATCGAGGCCTACATGCCGCAGGCCGCAGGCGAGGACCAGCTTCGCGCCATCGTCCAGGCAGCCGTCGCCCAGCTCGCCGCGTCCACCGGCCAGCAACCCACTCCGCGTGAGATGGGCGCCGTCATGAAGCTCGCGCAGCAACAGGTCCTCGCCACCGCCCTGCGCGCCGACGGCCGGCTCCTCTCCGAACTCGTCAAAGCCGAGCTGGCAAAGGTGAAAATCAATTCGGATTGATAGACAGATCGCAGTTCTTGTTTTATCCGTGAAAATCCGCAATCTGCCATTCTCCTCGCAACCATGCTGCCGCCGCGCTCCATTACAATAGACCCATGATCCTCAAGACGCGTCTCTTCACCCCCGGCCCAACGCCCCTGCTTCCTGCCGCCCAGTTCGCCATGGCTGCGGCCGACATTCACCACCGCACGCCAGAGTTCCGCGCCATCTTCAGCCGCGTCCTCGCGCAACTCAAGGACTTCGTCGGCACCACAAACGACGTCATCGTCCTCTCCAGTTCAGGCACCGGCGCAATGGAGGCCTCCGTCTCCAACCTCACCTCGCCCGGCGACCGCGTCCTCGTCCTCAGCGCCGGCAAGTTCGGCGAGCGATGGGCCGGCCTCGCCAAGGCCTTCGGCTGCCAGGTCGATCTGGTCTCCGCGCCCTATGGCGAGACCTTCTCGCTCGACGCCGTCAAGGCCGCGCTGCGGCTCGAAACCCGCGTCGTCTTCATGCAGGCCACCGAAACCTCCACCGGCGCGCGCCACTGCCTCGGAAGAGTCGCCAAGCTCCTTAAGGAGGACAACTCCGAAGCTCTGCTCGTCGTCGACGCCATCACCGGCCTCGGCACCACTCACATCGACATGGATCGCCTCGGCATCGACGTCCTCATCGGCGGATCGCAGAAGGCCGTAATGATCCCTCCCGGCCTCAGCTATCTCGCCATCAGCCAGCGCGCATGGGACCGCATGGAGTCCAGCTACAATCCGCGCTACTACTTCGACCTGCGCAAGGAGCGCAAGAACTCCAAAAATGGCGAGAGCGCCTACACCCCCTCGGTCGCGCTCATCGCCGCCCTCGGCGCGGCGTTGGACTACATCGCCCACCAGGCCGCCACGCCGGAGAACCCCGCCGGAGACCTCGTCGCCGGCCGCAAGAAGCTCGTCGAGAACGCCGAGACCATCGCCGCCATGACTCGCGCCGCCGTCGCCGCCCTGGGCATGAAGCTCTTCTCGCCCACCTGCCCCGCCGCCGCAGCCACTGCCGTCATCGCTCCCGACGGCGTCGACTCCAGCGTCGTCGTCAAGGAACTCAAGTCGCGCTTCGGAGCCATCATCGCCAACGGCCAGGGAGAGATGAAGGGCAAAATCTTCCGCATCGCCCACCTCGGCTACTTCGACTACCTCGACACCATCGCCCTCATCGGCGCCCTCGAGCAGGTCATCGCAAAGTCCTTCCCATCCCCCGCCTTCGCCTTCGGCAACGGCCTCATCGCCGCCCAGAAGGTCTTCGCCGAGCGATCCCCCACCGCCGCCGCCGACGCCTGCTGCTGCGCCAAGAAGTAAGCCGGGTGCCCCGTCTTCGCCGCAGTCTTATCGCGGCTAAGGGGGGGCCGGGTGCCAGGTGCCCCATCCATCGCGGCAGTATCGCGATGGGTGGGATGTCTACCCACTAAGTCGTCATCCCGGCGCAGCCTCCACGAGTCGTCATTCTGGCGCAGCCAGAATCTCCGTATTGGCCTTTGCCGTTGTCTGTTCTTCGTTGTTGTTTGTTCTTGCCGTCATCCTGAGCGCGTCTTTCGAGCGCGAAGGACCCCGATACCGCTCGCACTCCCTCAACCCTCCGCCCCTTTCTCCCACAAAAGCTCCGCCTTTGCCGGAGCGAGCAGGGGCTTTACGGACTGCTGAAAACTGACGTTTTTGTCTTTCGGAGGGAGCAGGGGGATTCATCCCCCTGAATAAGGCCAATCGAATCAATGGGCTTTAGCCCCGGATCTTTTTTTTGCTCCAGGACCCTCAAAAACCCCAGCAAATCCGCGTGTCAAGCCCCTCGACGCAAAAAAATCCCCATAACTCACACCCCATCAACCACTTCCCTCCGAAAAATAGTTGGCATAGTAGTTATGCTCAACTTGGTAGAATAGAAGTAGAGATAGAAAAAGAAGGGCCGCAAGCCGTCCACCACACGGGGGACGCTGCTTGTGGCCCTTCACATTTAATCACCGGATCGAGGAACCAATGGACTCACACGCTGATAAGTACCCCATCTGCCGTCACATCAAGACCAACGGCCGCCGCTGCCAGTCGCCCGCCGTCACCGGCTCCGGCCTCTGTTACTTCCACCGGACCATCCGCCGCACTCACGATGCCGTCTGCACATCCAAAATCGGTCCCTTGCGCCCAGAAACCATGCAATATCTCCTGGAAAACGGCCAGAGTACTGCCCAGTTCGCCGCTTCCCCCGCCTGCAATTTCCCCCCGCTCGAAGACCCCGAGGCGATCCAGCTCTCGATCTCCCTGCTCTTTGCCGCCATCGCCGCCGGCCAGGTCGATCCCGGCCTCGCTCGCACTCTCCTCTATGCACTCCAGGTCGCCAGTTGGAACGTCCGCTCCCTCGCACCCGCCCCGGCAACCGGCGAAGACTTCACCACCCTCGCCCGCCGCGTCGTCCGCACCCGCGATGGACACTCCCTCGCCGCGCGTGGCGACGGCAACGGCATCCCCTCCCACGCCAACAGTCCCAAATCCCTCCTGCAAAGAATGATCGAGGAGTTCGGCCCTCCCACGCCCATCCCGCCGGACCCGGCAACCCCAACCGAATGACGATCTTATCCGTAAGTCATTCGTTATGACGATTTTGGCTGGGACGTCCCGCAAAAACTGGTTTTTTCATCTGTAACCACATTGTTTTGACAATTTTAGCCGTAAGCCATTCGTTATGACCATTTTAGCAACATGCTTCCATCGTAACCGAATGAATCTAATCTACTTATCTCCAAATGCCACCGGCAGGGGGGGGAGGGGGGAGGGGGGGGGCGAACAAATAACGTACAAACGACGAACAAACGACAAGCAGCTCTTACGCGTTCCCCCAACAGTTCATCCCCGTCTCATCGCACATCTGCGTCAGCCGGTTACACTGGAAGCACTATGAAGATCGTTCTCGCAGAAAAAGTCTCGCCCGCAACTCTCGCCGTCCTCCAGGAAGAGCCCGGCTGGAACGTCGTCACCGCCGATGCGATCGCCAAGCTCGGTCCCGGCGGCCTGGAAGCTGAACTCGCAGACGCAGACGCGCTGGTCGTTCGCTCCGCCGTGCAGGTGAACGCCAAGCTACTGGAGTCCGCGCCCAAACTGCGCGCCATCGGCCGCGCCGGCGTCGGCGTCGACAACATCGACATCGACGCAGCAACCCACTCCGGCATCGTCGTCATGAACACCCCCGGCGCCAACGCAGTCGCGGTCGCCGAGCTTGCCATTGGCCTGATGATCTCGATGGCGCGCAGCATCCCCCGCGCCAACTCCACCATGCACGCCGCCAAGTGGGAGAAAAAGTCGCTGCAAGGCTCTGAGCTGCGAGGCAAGACGCTCGGCATCATCGGCCTCGGTCGCATCGGCCTCGAGGTCGCCCGCCGCGCGCGCAGCTTCGGCATGGAGCTGATCGGCTACGACCCCTTCATCGCGCCCGTCATCGCTCGTGAGAATCAGGTCGCGCTGCTGCCGCTCGATGAGATATTCAAGCAGTCCGACTACCTCACCCTGCACGTCGGCCTCACCACCCAGACCGAGGGCATGATCGACGCCACATCGATCAAGCTCATGAAGCCCGGCGTTCGCATCGTCAACTGCGCGCGCGGAGAGCTCATCGTAGACGAGGCGCTCGCCGAGGCCATCCGCTCCGGCCACGTAGCTGGCGCGGCACTCGACGTCTTCCGCAAGGAACCGCTCAAGGATTCAGCCTACTTCGGCCTCGACAACGTCCTCCTCTCGCCGCACGTCGCCGGCTCCACCGACGAGGCGCAGGAGGCCATCGGTATCCAGCTCGCCAAGCAGGTGCGCGACTACCTCAAGCTCGGTGTCGTGCAGTGCGCCGTCAACCTGCCATCGCTCTCCCACGAGGAGTACGTCGAGATCGCGCCCTACATCGACATGGCCGAGCGGCTCGGACTCTTCCTCTCCCACGCCACGCCGGGAAATCTGGAGAGCATCCAGATCGCCTACGCGGGACGGCTCGCCCAGGGCAAGACCGACCTCATCCGCAACGCCGCCCTCTGCGGCATCCTCGCCAACTCCGAGGGCGACTCCGAGCTGGGGACCAGCGCCAATCGCATTAACGCCGCGGCCCTCGCCGAGGAGCGCGGAATCCGCATCCAGGAGGAGAAAAAAGAAGCCACCAGCGGCGGCTCGGGAAGCACCTTGAAGCTGGTGCTGCACTCCTCCGACGGCAATGCCAGCGCATCCGCAACCGTGCTGCACGGCAACTCGCCGCGCCTGCTCACCTACGATGGCATCGACATCGAGGCGGCCCTGCACGGGACACTGCTGGTCTGCCGCAACCACGACGTTCCAGGGGTCATCGGACGGATCGGGACCATCCTGGGCGAGCACTCGCTGAACATCGCGAACTTCGCCCTCGGCCGCTCCGTCCGCTCGCAGCGCATCCCACAGGGGCAGGCGTTGGCTTTGGTCCAGATCGATGTCGAGAGCCCAAGCGACGCCAACGCAGCCATCGAAGCGCTGCGCAAGGTAGAGGCCATCGTCAGCGTGCGCCTTGTCGATCTGGGAAAGCTGTGAACCGTTTCGTACAAGTAACACTATCTGTTACATATGCTTTGCGAAGCATACCGAAAGAAACGATAACTGTTGCATGTTCTCCTGATATGTAACATTTATTATTTCAACAACAGAAACACAGTCGATACTGTGAATACAATGCAAGGAAATTGAGAATGCCGCTCTACGAGTACAAATGCAAACAGTGCAAAAAGCACACGGAACATATCCAGAAGTTCTCCGATCCGGAGATCGCGGAATGTCCGCACTGCGGCGGACTGCTGGAACGCGTCGTCTCCGCCGCGGCCATTTCCTTCAAAGGCGGCGGCTGGTTCAAGGACGGCTACAGCCACACAAAGCCAAAGTCCTCCAGCGAGAGCGAGAGTAAACCGAAGAGCGACTCCGGCAAATCGTCCACCGAAGCCTCCGCGACATCCGGCAAAGACGTGAAGCCCGCAGCAGCATCAAGCGCGCCGACCTCGCCCGCAGCGCCCGCTTCATCCAGTTCAGACAAGAAATAGCCGCTATTCGGCGCTGCCCAGCGCATCCAGTTTGCGCGTCACCAGCTCGTTCAGCAACGCCGGATTCGCCTGTCCCTTCGACAGCCGCATGACGTTGCCGACGAAGAACGCTGCGACCGTCTTCTTGCCGCCCACATACTGCGCAACCTGCTTCGGATTGGCCGCGATCACCTCGTCGATCATCGCCTCGATCGCGCCCGCGTCCGAGATCTGCTGCGGCTTCTCGCGCTCATACACCTCAGCGAAGTCCTTGCCCTCGGTGAAGCATGTATCCAGCAACTGCTTCAGCATCTTGCTCGATAGCTCCCCCGACTCGGCGAGATCTGCTGCCTGGACAATGCCCTTGAGCGTCACCGGCGATTGCTCCAACTCCAAGCCTGCGGCCTTCAATCGCCCCGTCAACTCGCTGGTAATCAGCGACACCACGCGCTTGGGACTCTTCGCCGCATTCGCCGCCTCCTCGAAGCTGTCTGCGAACGCGCGCGTCGCGGTCAACGTCATCGCGTCCTGCGGCGTTATCTCGTACTCGGCTATCATCCGCGCGCGCCGTGCCTCGGGCAGTTCCGGCAGGGCCTTCAGAATCTCGCGCTGCCACGCTTCGCCCACGACCAGCGGCGGCAGATCCGGCTCGGGGAAGTAGCGATAGTCGTGTGCCTGCTCCTTCGAGCGCATCGAGTAGGTCCGTCCCTCGGCGTTGTTCCACAGCCGCGACTCCTGCACCACGCGTCCGCCGCCTTCCAGCACCTCGATCTGCCGCTCGATCTCGTACTCCAGTGCGGCGCGGATGTAGCGAAAGCTGTTGACGTTCTTGACCTCGGCCTTGGTGCCATACTGCTTCGCGCCCTTGAGCATCACGCTGACGTTGGCGTCGCAGCGCAGACTTCCCTCTTCCATATTGCAGTCGCTGACGCCGCAGTAGAGAAGGATCTCCTTCAACCGCGTGAGGTACTCAAAGGCCTCGTCTGGAGTCCTCAGGTCGGGCTCGCTGACGATCTCCGCCAGCGGCGTGCCGCAGCGGTTCAGGTCGATGTAGGTGCGCGAGACCGAGTCGGCAAAGCCGTCGTGAATGCTCTTGCCCGCGTCCTCTTCCAGGTGCAGCCGCGTGATGCCGATGCGCTTGGTAATCGCCGCGCCCGTCGCGTCGAAGGCCGGAACGTCGATCCATCCGTTCTCCGCGATGGGCCGGTCGAACTGCGATATCTGATAGCCCTTGGGCGAGTCGGGGTAGAAGTAGTTCTTGCGTGAAAAGATGCTGGTCTCGCGGATCTCGCAGTGGATGGCCTTCGATGCGAGGACGCCCAGCTCCACCGCGCGACGATTCAGCACGGGCAACGCTCCGGGCAGGCCGAGGCATGTGGGGCAGACGTGCGTATTCGGCTCACCGCCGTAGCGGTTGACGCAGCCGCAGAAGGCCTTCGACTCGGTCAAAAGCTGGACGTGGACCTCCAGCCCGATCACAGGCTGGTATTTGGCAAGGACCTCTGGCGTGAGTGCAGTCATGGTAGACATAATCATTTTGATTCTAGCAACAGGGACCGTTGCAATGTCCTACAGCTTTCCGCATCTCACCTCCGTGCGCAATCTTCCTGTCACTGCAACTTCGTTCCTACAGGTAGACTTAAGCCAGCAATGATTCTGCCATTCGTCCGCGATGTGCTTGCGGACCTTGAGAACTGTGTGCCCTTCGACCGTGTCCGCCGCCACTTGAGCGTCGGCAGCGGGCGAAGACGCGTCTCCGGCCTGACCTTCACCGCCCGTGCGCTGTACCTGCCGCTCTTTGCGCGCGCGGCGGATGCGCCTTCGCTGATTCTGGTCGCCGACAACAAGGCTGCCGAGGCACTGCACGCCGCCATCCTCGCCACCTGCGAGTTGACCGGCGCGCTCGCCGCAGACTCCGTCCTTCGTCTGCCCGCGCACGATGTGCTGCCGTTTGAGAATCTCTCGCCACACGCTGAGATTCAGGAGATGCGCGCCTCTACGCTGTGGAAGATTGCCACCGGGACTGCGCGCCTCGTCATTGCGCCCATCGAAGCCGCCTGCATGAAGCTCTTCCCGTGCGAGCACTACGCGGCGCTTGCGTTGCGCCTGAAGTGCGGCGAGGAGGTTCTGCCAGAGATGCTCGTCGAGCACCTGCTCTCGGTCGGCTACACGCGCGTCGATGTCGTCGAGATGCCCGGCCAGGTCACGCTGCGCGGCGGAATCCTCGACGTCTACTCGCCGGAGATGGACCGCCCCGTGCGCATCGAGTTCTTCGGCGACGAGATCGAGTCCATCCGCCGCTTCGATCCCGACACGCAGCGCTCCGCCTCCACACTCGACGAAGCGCTACTGCTGCCGCTCACCGAGACGCCGGTCACGGAAAGGATTCTCACCGCCATCAACGCACGCCTAACGCGCAGCGGCACGGCAGACGGCGCGGCACTCGAGGGCGGCGAAGAGGCTGTCGAGCTGCAAACTCACCTCTCGACGAGTATCAGTGACGCTACCATCTTTCCCGGCTGGGAGTTCTTCGCGCCAGTAGCGCCAGCCGCTGCGCAGGCCAACCTTACTCTGCTCGATCTGCTCGGGCCAGCGACGCGCGTCTTCGTCGAAGAGCCGGCGATGGTGAAGAACCAGGGCGAGCGCTGGTGGAATAAAGTTGAGCAGCGGCACGAACGATCGGGCATTGGCTCACTCGTGCGGCCCGAAGACATATACATCTCGCCGTGGGAGTTCGACGACCGCCTGCGCAAGTTCTCCGGCTGCGAGCTCGACCAGCTCGGCGCGGTTGATGTTCTCGACGCAGACCACAGCGAGCTCTCCGAGGTCGACTTCAGCACGCGCCCCACGCAGCGATTTCACGGCAACATCCACGCGCTCGTAGAGGAGATTCAAGCCCTCGTTCAGCAGGACGCACGCGTACTGATCGCCGTGCCGAATCAGGGCGAAGTGGAACGCCTCGCTGGCCTGTTGCAGGAGTATCAAGTTCCATATCGTCTCGGCTCGCGTTCGCAGGCTCCGGGCAGTACCACCGTCTACAGCGAGTCGAGCTACCTTGCGGGCGACCAGAGTACGCCGGTGATTGTGAAGACGGCGATCGCGAATGGAGTGCAGGTTCTCGACCTGCGCGACACCGATGGCCGCGCCACTGCCCGTCAGATCGTTCTCTTCGGCGCAAACGATCTTATCGATGACGCCGACGTTCAGGCCCGCCCCATTGTCCGCAGCAAGTCCAAAACCTCCGCCTTCGTCTCCGACTTCCGCGACCTCGCCGTCGGCGACTACGTCGTCCACGTCGAACACGGCATCGCGCAATACTGCGGCCTGCGCGTCATCGAGGAGTCAGACCAGCCGCCGCTTGAACTCATGATCCTCGAGTTCGCCGATGAGGCCAAGCTCTACGTCCCTCTCACGCGCCTCGACCTCATCCAGAAATATCGCAGCAGCGAGACTGGCCCGCCGCCCGAACTCAACAAGCTCGGAACGCAGTCCTGGCACAAGACCAAGGCACGCGTCAAGAAAGCGATGGCCGACATGAGCGCCGAGCTGCTTAAGCTCTACGCGCAGCGCAAGGCCGCCGTCGGCACCGCGTTTTCGCCCGACAGCAACATGCAGCGCGAGTTCGACGACGCCTTCGACTTCAACGAGACCGACGACCAGATCACCGCCATCGCCGACATCAAGCACGACATGGAGTCCACGCAGCCCATGGATCGCCTGCTCTGCGGCGATGTCGGTTACGGCAAGACCGAGGTCGCCATGCGCGCCGCCTTCAAGGCCGTGCAGGACGGCAAGCAGATCGCCGTGCTCACGCCCACTACGGTCCTCGCCTTCCAGCACTTCGAGAGCTTCAAGCGCCGCTTCGCAAACTTCCCCGTCAACGTCGAGATGCTCTCGCGCTTCCGCACCGCGAAGGAGAGGACCGCGATCCTGGAGAAGACCGCCGCCGGCAGGATCGACATCCTCATCGGCACCCATGCCGTGCTGGCGAAAAATCTCAAGTTCCAGGACCTCGGCCTGCTCATAGTCGACGAGGAGCAGCGCTTCGGCGTGCGCCACAAGGAGCGCCTGAAGCAGATGCGCGCGCAGATCGACGTGCTTGCCATGTCGGCCACGCCCATCCCACGCACGCTGCACATGTCGCTGGCCGGCCTGCGCGACATGTCGATCATCGAGACGCCNNACCTTCTTCGTCCACAACCGCGTGGAGACGATCTACGAGATCGCCGCGAAGATCCGCGAACTTGTGCCGTCCGCGCGCATCGTCATCGGCCATGGCCAGCTTCCCGAGGCCGAGCTCGAGCGCGTCATGCTCGCCTTCATGAACCACGAATACGACGTCCTGGTCGCGACCTCCATCATCGAGAACGGCCTCGACATCCCACTCGCCAACACCATCCTCATCAACCGCGCCGACCGTCATGGGCTGGCCGAGCTGTACCAACTCCGCGGCCGCGTGGGCCGCAGCAACCGCCGCGCCTACGCGTATCTCCTCATCCCGCCAGATACGGAACTTACCGAGATCGCGCGCCGTCGCCTCGCCGCGCTCAAGGAGTTCTCCGATCTCGGCGCGGGCTTCAAGATCGCCGCACTTGACCTGGAGTTGCGCGGCGCGGGAAATATGCTTGGCGGCGAACAGTCCGGCCACATCGAGGCCATCGGATTCGATCTCTATTCCACAATGCTCGAAGAGGCTGTGCGCAAGATTAAGGGCGATGAGGAGAAACCAGCCCATGCTGGAACCTCCATCAACCTCGGCATTTCGGTGCGTATCGACTCCAGCTACATTCCCGAGGAGAACCAGCGGCTGCGCATGTACAAGCGCATCGCCGGAGCCGAAGACCAGGCCACGCTGGCCGATGTCCGCGCCGAGCTCGAAGACCGCTACGGCGATCCGCCCGAATCCGTCCTCAACCTGCTNNCAACCGTCAACCTCGCGTCGCGCACAGCTTCAAAGGCCTGTCGCCAAAACCTTCGTCGAGATGCTGCACATCCGCTTCGCCGCGGCTGCTGCGGATACTTCGCAACAAGACAGCTCGTCGCTGGCGCGCACTGCCGTCGATCCCGCGGCGATGATGAAGCTGGTCAGCCGCAACGCCAAGCGCGGCGCGCAGTTTACAGCGCAAGGCGTTCTTCGCTGGCCGCTGACTTCGGCGAAGGCGGAAGACGTGATCGCAGAGACTCGCAGCTTGCTCGAAGCGCTCAGCCCGCAATAATCTCCTTCGTTTGTCATTCCGCAACACCTTATTTGTCATTCCGCAGCGCAGCGGAGGAATCTGCTTCTTCAACGCTTACCGCTGAAGCTGTGAATCAGGCGGCGATCGCGTTTTGTGGGCCGGCCGGATGGCAGGGCGCTGGCGATCGGAGCGAGAAGGCGACGAGCTTCAGCGGCTTTTCGGCGAAGTTCGACGCTTTCTGGCGTCTCGCGGTAGAGGGTCTGCGCGATTGCGGCTGAACCTCGCTGATGACTGAGCGCGAGAACTTCGATTTCGAACTCGGCGGCGGCATTTTTGATCCGCAACGTGTCACCGGCGCGTACTTCGCGGGCTGGCTTGGCGCGCAGCCCGTTGGATTCTATGCGGCCCATCTCGCAGGCCTTGGAGGCCAGCTCGCGCGTCTTGAAGAAGCGCGCCGCCCAAAGCCACTTGTCGATCCGTGTTCCGTCCATGCGGCAATTCTACTTTCCGAGGGATACCCCCCCCTCCCCCCCTACCGGGGGTACTTTGGACGGAAATTGTTTGGAATGTTGCGATTAGCGGTGGCATGTGCCGCCAAAATCGTCATTCCAAACAGTTTACAGCTAAAATCGTCCAGAATAATGGGTTACGGGCGACACCTGATCGCGGTGATGGTTGCGACGGCGTGACTCGTTCCCTCCCGATCCACTATTTCTATTCTAGCAGTTTGTGGTAGCGAGTTTTCTGATTTATATCTTTTAGATAGAGTTGTTTGAACGATTTTACTTGACACGATTGCAGCGGCAAGGGCGAGAAGAAGAAGGCGGACAGCAACTTGGTTGTGTTGTAATGTGGTCGCGATAGGGCCGGGTATTTCACTACGCCCAAAGGGATCGCAGATTGGGGCAAAGGAATGAACGGGAAAGGCAATATGGGACCACTCGGAGGCTTATTGAGCGCAAAGCAATCGATGTTGGGCGCACTGGTGTTATCGATTGCAACGGCTGGAGCGGTGGCACAGGCACCGGCCACGCCGCGACCCCCGGCCAAGCCGGGATTGACGGTGACGACGACGGCGTTTGAAGACGGCGGCATCATTCCCATCAAGTACTCCTATTACGCCACTCCCGCGGCAGCCGTCTCGCCGGCGTTGCAGTGGACGCATGTGCCGGATGGGACAGTGAGCTTCGCGCTGATCCTGCACGACCCGGACACGTCGCTGGCGAAGACGACGGACGAGGTGCTGCATTGGCTGATCTTCAACATTCCAGGGACGGCGACCGGGCTGCCGGAGGGCGTGCCGAATGTGGCGCAGCTGCCGGATGGGTCGATCCAGGGGCTGAACCGGGGAAAGAAACCGGGGTACATGGGGATGGGGATGGGCTCCGCCGGGCCGTACCACCACTACACCTGGGAGTTGTTTGCGCTGGATACCAAACTGACGCTGGGACCGGATGCGACGCGAGCCGACGTGATGGCGGCGATGAATGGTCACATTCTGGATAAGGGCGTGCTGGTGGGGCGGTTCCATCGGCCGTAGAGCAGGGGAGATTGACGGCGGGAGCGACCATCACCACTCATGCGATAAGACCGCATGAGAGGTGGGCACCGGATCTATAATTTGGTCTTCGGATGTGGGCCGCGAAATTTGGGGCTGAAAAGAGGCGTTGTTTTGCGAGAACGGGTATGGGTTGGAACTGCTGTTTTGATTGGCTTGTGCGGGGCGATGAGCGGGCAGACGGCGCATGCTGCGCCTCCGGCTGCGGCTCCGGTTGCTCCGGCTGCGGCGGTTAAGTTTGAGATTGCGGACATCCATTACAGCTACCACCGCTACGGCAGCTACGTGAACGGCGGCGACCTGGTGGGCGATCGCTTCATCCTGCGTCAGGCAACCATGCTGGACCTGATCGGCGAAGCCTACGGTGTAGATCGCGACCATATTCTGCGCGGACCGCTGTGGATGGAGGCAGACCGTTTCGACTTGCTGGCGAAGGCTCCAGCGGGAACTTCGAAGGAGCGCGTCGCGCAGATGCTGCAGACGCTGCTCGCCGACCGCTTCAAGCTCGCGGTCCATAAAGACACAAAGGTGATGCCGGCGTATGTGCTGTCGGTGGGCAATGGCGCGCCGAAGCTGAAGCAGGTGGCCGCCGCTGACCAGAGCGGATGCGGAATCCGCAGCACGTCGACGGGGCCTATGCAGGTGGGGCCGGGACTTCCTGCGCCGGAGGTGGTGCTGTTCTGCAACAGCGTCACCATGCAGGCGTTCGCCGAGACGTTGCACAATTTCCTCGGTGGTCCACTGGGCGCGGTCGTGGTCGATTCGACCGGGCTGAAGGGCACATGGAATCTTGAGATGCGCATGACGTGGTCGACCAATCGGAGTAGCGCCGAGGTGATGGACGCGGTGAAGAGCCAGCTTGGGATGAAGCTCGAGTCCGCGAAAACAGCGCAAAAGGTGATGGTGGTGGACAGCGTGGAGCGGAAGCCCAGTCCCAACCCTCCGGAGGTCGCGCGCCTCTTGCCGCCTGCCGATCTCCAGTTCGACGTTGCGGTGATCCATCTCGCGCCGCCCAGGACCGGGCAGGACAAGCGCACCCATGTGGAGATCAACGGGCACGAAGCGATCTTTCACAACACAAGCATGCAGTTCCTTATCATGCTCTCGTACGACGTGAACGAGACGAAGCTGGTCGATATTCCACCATGGTTTCTGTCGTCGCACTGGGACATCAGGGCCAAGGCCCCCATCGATCCCGCATCGAAGAACGCCGACGTCGACATGGAAGATGTGAAGGTGATGCTGCGCTCGCTGCTTGCCGACCGCTTCAAGCTGAAGATGCACACCGAAGTGCGTCCTGCCGATGGGATGGTCATGGTGGCCGCCGGGCCCAAGCTGAAGAAGGCGGCGGACACCGACATTCGGCCGACGTGCAGCGCCGGGCAGCCGGGGCCCGACGGAAAAGATCCGAGGATCGCGAATCCGATCCTGACGGGGCTGATCACCTGCCGGAACGTTACCATGGCGGAGTTCGCCGACCGCCTCTCCACCTTGCTCAGCGAGGAGTTCAAAACTCCCGTGGCGGACGGGACGGGCCTGACCGGCCGCTACGACCTGCAGTTCAGCTACACCAAGGACATGCGCGCGGCGACCGCGACACCAGCCGTCCGGCCCAATGCGGCGGCTGCCGCGGACGGGCCCGAAGAAGTCTCCGACCCTAGCGGAGCGATCTCGCTGATGGATGCCTTCTCGCGCCAGCTTGGCCTGAAGTTCGAACAGCAGAAGCGCCCGATGCAGGTGCTGGTGTTGGATCACATTGAAGAGACGCCGACGGAGAACTAAGGCTGTGGCAGACCCCACTCATGACGATAGAACTGTCATGAATGGGATACCCGGCGTCCAATTTCAGCGGTCAGCGGCGACGAGCGGCGTAAGAGACTAACCCCACGATAACCTCGCCAGATTCGGCTCAGTGATCGTGGGGTACCCGCCTCTGTCTCACGACCGGATTCCAGCTTTGCCCCGGAGTGTGACGGTGCGCACATACCACCCTTTACCGCCGAGCGGTATAATCTGGGCCAACCAGGGCATGCGCGTGAGTCAGGGCAGAAACAGGAGATCCCAGATGAAACACGATTACGACTACGACTACAATTCACCCTCCGATTCCGATTCAACCTCACGAAGAGATTTTCTTAAGACCTCATTGCTGAGCGGTGCCGCGGCGCTGACTGCCTTGAAAGTTCCCCTGGCCCATGCCCAGGCCGCGCCCGCAGTCCAGCCGCCGTTCAGCCCCATCGACCCTGCCAACTCGCCGATGGGGACGGCCTTCGGCGTCAAGCCGGGCCGCGTCTCCTGGGCCTTCGATCCCAAGGCCACGAGCTGGGACGGCGTGACCAACGCGCCGGGCTGGTGGGATGACAGCAACACGCATCCCGAGCCCGTGGCGGCGATGCTATCGGGGACGATCCGCTCGGTCGGCGACGCCACCACCGACAAAGCAGCCTGGAACAAGATCTTCATCGACTTCAACAAGCGCCATGGCAAGGGCGCGGTGGGCTACAAGAAGGGCGAGAAGATCGTCATCAAGATGAACCTGAACCAGATGCACAACCACGGAACGGGCACCAACGATTCCTACATTGCTCCGCAGCTTTCGCAGGCCCTGCTGCGGCAACTGATGCAGCAGGTTGGCGCTGCGCCGGCCGACATCACCATATACGACGCCATCCGCAACGTACCGTCCACCATCTTCGACCGCGGCAGCAAGGAGTTTCCCGGCGTCCACTTTGTGGACTCGACCGACACCGATGGCCGCGAGAAGGCGGTGGTCGATAAATCGAAGCCGATGGTCTTCGCGCAGGGCGGGTTGACGTTCTATCTGCCGACCGTGGTGACGCAGGCCGATTACATGATCAACGTGGCCGGGCTGAAGGGGCACACCATGGCGGGCATGACGGTGGCCGCCAAGAACCACCAGGGAACGATCCTGAAGGCGGACGGTTCAGCCGGAGCGCGCGATGTTCATCCGACGATTGCCGTCAAGGGCGGCGGACGTGGTCCGGCCCCTCAACCGATGGGCGCGTACAACGGCCTGGTGGACATGAACGGACACCCGGAGATCGGCGGCAAGACGATGCTGTACATCATCGACGGGCTGTACGCGACGCAGCACAACGAGTTCCGCCTGACGCCGGTCTGCAAGTGGTCGAGCGCGCCCTTCAACGGGAACTGGACTTCGAGCCTGTTTGCCTCGCAGGACGGCGTGGCCATCGACTCGGTTGCGCTGGACTTCCTGAGCAACGAGCCGTCGCTGAAGACCATCGTGACCGGCGCGGTGGACAACTACCTGCACGAGATGGCGCTGGCCAACCAGCCGCCCTCCAAGACCGTGTACGACCCGGCGAAGACCGGAAAAGCGCTGGCCAGCATGGGCGTCCACGAGCACTGGAACAACGCCTCGGAGAAGAAGTACAGCCGCAACCTCGGCAAAGGCGCAGGGATCGAACTGGTCAACGTGAAGCTGGCGTAGGCAACTGCCAAAGCAACTTGTCGATCCGGACCGGAGAAGCTGGTTGATCTCTGTTTGTTCGCAGTTTGTTTGTTGTTTGTTCGCTTTCGCCCTACCCCCCCATCCCCCCTCCCCGGGGGTTCTTTGGACGGAACTTGTTTGGAATGTTATGATTAGCGGTAGCATGTGCCGCCAAATATTTCATTCCAAATGAGTTACTGCTAAATATTCCCAAAATAAGGAGTTACGGACGACGCCTGTTCGCGTGTTGGTTACGACGGCGAGACACGTTCCCTCCCGATACCCTGCTTCTATTATAGCAGTTTGGGGTGGCGAGTTTCCGAGTTTATCTCGTTTGGATTGAGTTGTTTGGAAGATTTTTCTTGACAGGGTTCAAGAGACAAAGTCTTAACACCGATCTACACCGATGAGATCGATCAAAAGTGAGGGAGGGCGGTTCGCGCGGGGCGCGGAGGCCCACTCATCGCGTGAGACAAAGGCGCGATGAATGGGGCACCCGGCTCAGTGTGATATCATAGCTGTATATCAGGAGGATCGGATGCGGACATTGGTGGATTTGCCGGAGACTGACCTGAAGCATCTGAATGAACTGAGCCGCGCGCGCAAGACCTCGCGGACGCAGTTGATCCGGCTGGCGGTGACGGGATTCCTTACCCAGAACCGGCCGGGGGTGGAGGCCTCGTTCGGGTTATGGAAGGACCGCGGCGTCGATGGCGTGGCGTACCAGGACCGAATGCGCGGCGAGTGGGAGCGGTGAGCGGCTTAGCAGCCCTGAGCGAATTGGCAGCCGTGAGCGAACTATTCGACACCAACATCCTGATCGACCACCTGAACGGAGTGGGCCACGCGACGCGAGAGCTGAAGCGAAGCGCGGACCCGGCGATCAGCGTGATTACCTGGATCGAGGTGCTGACCGGGGCGGCGACGCCGCAGGAGGAGGCGGTTCTGCGGGCCTTGCTTGCGAACTTTGCCTGCCTGCCGGTGACGCCCGCCGTGGCCGAGCGAGCGGCGGCAAACCGGCGACAGAGGAAGATCAAGCTGCCGGACGCGATCATTCTGGCGACGGCAGAGACGGCGGGGCGGCAACTGGTGACGCGGAATGTGAAGGATTTTCCGGCGGGCACGGCTGGGGTGAGGGTGCCGTATCGGATTTGAGCCAACGCTGTCAGTCTGCGAGATGGGCTTTGGGGACGCGGAAGACGCCCTTGATGCAATCGAGGTTGCGAACGGCGATTTGAATGTGATTCTTCGAGCCGAAGGCGGAGCCGGGATAGAGGTCCGGAGCCTCAATGAAGATTCCCTTGACGGTATCGAAGAGCGGATTGCCTCGCCCGGCTTCGAGGCGGTGCACGTAGTTGATGACCTGGCAGTCGAGGTTACGGCGCAGTCCGTCTGTTTGATTCTGCGGGAGGGGACGATTCGCCGTGTCGAATACGGACTTCAATTCCTCGTAGGCTGACCTGGCTTGTTGAAGGCCACGGCTGGTTGTCAGATCGAGGCAGTACCCCAAGTCGATGACGGCACCAACGACGGTTGGCTTCTTGATCTTCGAGTCCTTCCGTTTCAACGACTCTCTGGCGAACTCAAGTCCGCGGAGAGGATTCGCCTCCCAGAAGTAGACGCCTTCACCCAGCCAGTCGTAGTCGTTATGGGATGGTTTGAAAGCCAGATTCTTCAGAAGCCGTTCGGCGACAGCCGCGTCGCAGCCGTGGTAGCCGAGGACAAAGGATGCTGAGAGTTTATGCAACGGAACGGTACTGCTTCCTGAGTTTGCCGCTTGGCGCGTAGATACCCGCGTCGACCAATTCCTGCATAGCAGCTGCGCGGGTACGCGTGACCTTCTTGACGTGGCGCCGTGCGGCCTGCTTGAAGGCGAGGAGGTAGGCTCGGTCGTCCTTGGTGAGGAGGGTCGTGCTTCCGGATTTGGCTACGCGCTTAACCATGTTCTTAGTGTAAACCCGAGTGTCAAGGGGTGTGTGGTTCGTACCCACACATCGGAGATGCAGGGATGATTGGCCTGGTTTGAATCCCTATTGCTTGACCGTCGTGAGAAAGGCTACATTCGTTTTCTCTCTAGGCTCCTGAGCGATTGACTCCGGGTCAAGTCCCAGCGCTCCAGCGAGGTTTGCCTGAGCGATTGAATGCCATTCGCCGCCCTTAGGCCGCCAGGCGTGCTGATAGACGACGAGTCTATCTCCTGTGCGCAGCGAATCCCAGATCATTCTTAATTCTTCATAGCTGACGTGTTTCCCTGACCCATCAGGGGCCATTCCGGTATCCGGATCGAGAAACACGCAAAATGAGTTGCGCCCGACCTGGCCGATTAAATCACAGACCTCCCGAAAATACCTGCGCCTTTCTTCACCCTTGTCGGGCAGACGAGTTGCAAACAACTTGATTCTTGCATCGAGTTCAACAATGCGCTCCAGCGCGGGCTTAGGACAAGGGCATCCCAGCGATTTGAAGTACGCCATAACTGACGGATCACATAGTCTTATCGCCCGCTGCTTCTGGTCAGTCCCGCGAAGCATCGCGACATACAAAATTGCTTGCTCTTTACTCGCCAGCCGCAAGAGTACCGACCATTTGAGATGGTCATATCGATCGCCGAACCAGCCTGCCTGCATACCAATCTCCTACGGGTAGATGCGGTTGAGGGTGCGGGGGAAGGGGATGGTTTCGCGGACGTGGTCGAGGCCGCAGATCCAGGCGACGGCGCGCTCGATGCCCATGCCGAAGCCGGAGTGGGGGACGGAGCCGTACTTGCGCAGATCGAGGTACCAGGCGAAAGCGTCTAAAGGAAGGTTGTGTTCGAGGATGCGGGCGCGGAGGAGGTCGTAGCTGTCGACGCGCTGCGAGCCGCCGATGATCTCGCCGTAGCCCTCGGGGGCGAGGACGTCGACGCAGAGGGCCTTGGTGGGGTCGGCCGGGTCGGGCTGCATGTAGAAGGCCTTGGAGGCCGCGGG
>PLOT01000291.1 GCA_003142215.1 Granulicella sp.
TGCAAGCGCATGCACGGGATGAACTCGGTATTACCGAAGTTCTCAGGGCACGCCCGATCCAGGCTGCCCTGACGTCAGCCGTCAGCTTCGCCGTCGGTGCAGGGCTGCCTCTTCTGATCTCAAGTCTTGCCCCGCAGCGCGTCTTGATTCCATTTGTAGCTGGAATATCTTTGATCTTTCTTGCTCTTCTCGGCGGAGTGGCTGCACGAGCGGGCGGGGCAGCAGTAGTGAAGGGAGCACTTCGCGTTATGTTTTGGGGTGCGCTGGCGATGGGCATTACGGCGAGCGTTGGAACGTTATTCAGAGCGGCAACTTAACAAGCCATCGGTGCCGATCCAGCCCTCGGATCACGTCCGCCTTTGCAGCCCGCATCCTGCACTGGTCCAGCACCTCCGCCGCTCGCCATCCAGCCCGGCAATACTCGTAAAAAGGGGAATCCTGTCCATTCGGAGCAGAAATCCCAGCCGAACCCGCAAACATCTTTCCTTGAGTATGGACCTTACTTGTTCTCCATGACGCTCACGGATTCGGCACCGTAAACAGCCGATCATAGTCGCGCCAGTGCCCATTCATCACCTCGATCTTGTGTTGGATTTGACTGGTCAAATTGGGGCCAAGGCGCATGATCGTCTCTTCCCCGGGCGTCGGGGCCAGGTCCAGAATCGGTTCGGTCGTGCTTTCCAGCAGGCGGTTGAGATTGACCATGGTGTCAATCTCCTTGCGCGCTGTTTCCATCAGGTCGGTGCGGTCCCAGCCGGACTGGACGCCCAGAACCGGATTCACCTCGGGCTTCACCCCCAGGCTCTTCACGCGATCAAGTTGGGCCTGATAGGCAACCATGTCATCGGCCGACTGGAGCAGATAGAGCACCGCCTGCAGCCGCTTGCCCATAAGGTCCCATTGTTTGCGTGCTGCCTCGTCTTTTGTGGCGCCCTCCATGCCCTGTACCAGGCCCAGGGCCCGGCGCGCTCGCGGCACCGTCAGCTCGATCGTGCGCTGGAAGAGCATCTTCGCGCCCCAGCCCTCATACATGCGCATTGCCTGGATATCGATGAGGTCACCGGCTTGGTCCTCGCCTTTGGCCTGGAAGAGAAATGCACGGTAGTCCTTCTTCTCTTTCGCGGTCAGTTCCTCCGGAAACGGAACCATGGGACGAGTGATCCAGCGATTCAGCACATGCCCCATCATCAAAACGTCACCGAAGTTCAATCCCTGCAAATTGTGCTGCACGTCATTCAGCGCGCTCCACACTTCCATCAGGTTGTCCGCCTGCTCCTCGCCAACCTCGCTTACTGCAAATGCGCGCAATGCCGTCACCCGCTCCAACAGCGTCCTCATGGGCATGCCGCGGGTGAACTTCGCCAGACGGTAGTTGAAGTCGATGGTCGTTGCGTCACCCAGATTGATAGCGACTCGCGCGGGTGCGCCGGCCGTCGCGTCGCTCCCGCCCCCTCCGCCACTCATCGATGGCACGACGATGCCGACGACAGGGTAGAATGCCTCGCCGCTCCCGCCCCCGGCCACGCCAGCGAAGCGCCGCCCATCAGGCCCTTCACGACCCTCGACTGCCAGGCCACGCGGAAGTTTACGCACGATGTTCTCGAGCACGTCGGGCGAAAACGTCGGCAGCATCCACTGGCGGGCGGCGATCGGATTCAGGTTGATCTCGATCTCGTGGCCCGCATCTTTCGCCGCCTGCTGTGCATTGATCAGAAAGCCGGAAACCCGGTCCGACATCGGGCGGTCCTGATAATTGGTGTTGCCGTTGATGCCAGGGTAAAGCGACGGCGCCCAGTCGAAGCCCGAGCCGGCATCCGTCGTCACCCAATTGAATTGCTCCACCTCGGGGCAGGTTTTCAGCAGGAGCTGCATGGCTTCGCGGTATATGCGCAACATCTCGGGCGCGTCCACGTTGGGAGCAAAGTACGCCTTGCGTGAGCGATTGGGCTGGTCGATGCGGGGACCGCGCAACTCAGGGTGCGCCGCGAAGAACGCCTCCGGCATCGCCGCCGGCTCGTTCGCGCTCCACACTCCCTTGAGGCCATATCGCCCCAGAATTGCGCATCGCTGTTGCAATACACCCGTGACGTTGGCAGAGTACTTCATGTCCACATAGGGCTGTACGTCCTTCGGCGGAAAGATTGTCAGCAGTCCGGCGTGGTGCGCGAACCACATCGGGTAAGGGTCGCCAGTATCCATCTCCCAGGTGGCCAGAGGCAACCCTTCCGTCACCGACATGTGGGTTGCCCCCAGCTCCTTTGAGAGCGCTGCCTTGCGTTGGTACTGGGCTAGATCTTCCTGCATTCCAAACTGCGCCCGCGAAACGGAGATCAGCAATACGTTCATTAGCACCGGAGCGATCAGGAGGCTGCAGACGGTCTTGATTGGGCCTGACATTACTCACCCCCTTCTGGCGACGGATTCGTTCCGCGCGGTGCCGCTCCAGAAGGCGCTGCGGCGGGCAGTGCATCGGCGCACAACTCGAGCACCGCTATCGCATTCAGGCTGTTCTGAGACGAGCCGTTGGTATCGGTACCGTCTTCCATGGGAGCGAGCGCATTGGGAGGATCTGCGCGGCCGAAGCGACCGCGCACGCCGTGCAGAGAAGCGACCGCGCTCTGTGCCAGCGTCGGATCGCGGTTCACGGAATAGGCATAGGCCTGCATCTTACCCAGGCTGATGACTTCTCCCGAGTCGGCGCAGAAAGCTGTCCAGATTTTCTTCCATTGGGGATCGTCGATGCTCATGTTGAGCTCAGCCATCAACTCTGCACCGCCCATGATGGTGGAAAGGTTGTATTTGCCAAGCGTGATGTCACGTGCGGTAAGCACGCCCGTCGCGGGATCGAAGCCCATCAGCAGATTTCTTCCCGTGCGGAAGCCGTGAGGCATCGCTTCCATGGACCTCATCCCGGCCAGGATCTTGTCGCGCCAGCGGGTGTCGCCGGTGCGTTCCCACTCGGTCATCCAGTTGCCGGCGATGGCGAGCCAGTCCGGGCCGGATCGCACCCGCGCGACAAACTTCTCGTCGCCTGGGCGCGGCGGGTCGGCCTCGCGCATCGGATCGTAGGCAATGATGGATTTTTCGGCCTGCAACGCTTCGCGCATCACGTCGCCTGTGCGCTCGTCGCCGGTGAGGTAGTAGTAGTAGCGCCGGAACGCGGCCTGACCGATGCGCGCCTCTTTGGCCCCGTCGCCCCAGTGCGAGACGCCGTGCCGTGTACCGAGGCCGGCCATGGGACCGAAGTGATAACTGTCCACCTCGCCGGTGTGTCGGGTCATGGCCTCAGCCATGCGGAAGATGTCCGAGCGACCCGTGCGCAGGAAGGAGGTCCAAAGCCAGGTGTCGGTTCCCAACTCGGAGTTGTCCCATGCCATACCGCCAAGATCATAGCGCCAGACATGCCGTTCGCGGTCGAACGAGTGGACCACGTCGCCGTAGTTCCAAAAGCCATACCAGTTGCGCTGATCCACCTGCCCGGCGTAGAGGTTGAGCGTAGCGTCGAGGCCGCTCTCAATCGTGGCCCTGAAGGGCGTTGACGTGTCCCGCACGCTCCACAGGCCGAACGCCCGGACGTCGTGGTAGTACTGCGGCGAGGCGACCGGCATCGGTGCATGGGTGCCGGTTCTGGCCATCGCTGCGCTGGCGGCTTTCGCAGGCACGCTGCCCGCTGGCCACAGGGTAAGCTCACTGGTGCGAGCAATGCCAAACGGCGTGCTATCGCCCGGCTGCACGTCTTCGTAGGAAGCTTCCAGTCCGTGCGCCTTTGTGTCGTAGTGGCGCAGGTCCATCGCCGCGGCCTCGGGCGACCACACCCACGCAGTGAGTTGTGCAGCCGGACTGGAGGCGTTTTGCACCTGCAACTCCGCCGGATAGGACTGCCAGAAATTCTTTACGCTTACTCCCAGGCCGCCAGTAACGTCGCCGACAAACGCCAGCCCCGAGGCGCGCTTGCCAGCCGCCGAAAACAGCCAGGTGCTTTGCGGGTTCGTGCGCTTCTGGATGGTGAATCCGTCGGGATTAAGCTGCACCAGCTTGAAGTCGTCCCACACGGCCCAGTTGTTCACCATGTTGAGCCCTTGCCGGTTCATCTGCGCGCGGTTTGGTACGCGCAGTCCCGCCAGTTGCGCGGGGTAGGCGTCGTTGCCGCTGGCATCGGTAACGATGCGCGTCGGGCCCGAGCGTCCAATCAGCGGCTGGATCGGCTCGGACCAAAGGCCGTCCCCCTCGCCAGAGAAGCGCACATGGCGGTTCTGGATCTCCTCGCGCAGGGGTACGGCGAAGGTGACGCCGAGACCGTGAACAAAATCCTTCTCCTGGTCGCCGTCGAAGAAGATAGTGTGAACCATGCGCACCGAAGTTTCGCCCGCGTAGAAATAAAGCCGCACATGGAACGGCAACCACTCGCGGCCCGAGGTCGCGCCCTTGTGTACACCCTCGAACTTCACCACCGCTCGCACGGGGCCGGACTGCTCGACGGTGACTTTCTTGACAAGGCTGATAAATTTCTCGCGTGGGCGCACCTCGTCCGCGCTGCCGTCAGGGCCGCTCTGCAAAATGCAGACCAGTTCCGCCGCGCCGGCGATTCTACGGCCTTCAATCGTCATTGACTCCACCAGGTTCGAGCCGTCCGCGGAGGGAATGGCGCATTGAAGCTCGCCTGTGTCGACAACGATCGACTTGCCGCTGTTCGTGACTTTCAACGCAGGGGAGATCGCGGGCGAGCCGGTTGACAAGCTCATCGGACCTGCCAGGCCGGCGGGAACTACCGTGGCGAAGCCGCTCCATTTGATGGAACCGTCTGGCCAGGATGCCAGCGGCCAGGTCTGCAATGGCAACTCCTTGCCTGGTGCGCTCAGGCGGAAGCTCGTGCCGCGGCCCACGGAACCCTGTGGCCAGGGCACTCCCCAACTCACGCCCGCCGGCACGAGTGGCGGCTGCTCCCCCAGCCATGAAAGCGTGACGGTTTCCGGCGCGACAGCGACCGGGCCGGGGCTCGGCCCCCGAGTCTGCGCAGCCGCGGCAAGCAGATTGCCCTCAGCAAGTTTGCAGGCGGTGATTGCGGTGCCAGCGAGAGCAGCATCCTTCAAGAATTCCCGGCGAGTTGTTTCGCTCAAAGAGGATCTCCTTGCAACATTACGATGTTTTGACCGGCTTGATATCGATTGCCCCATCATGAACTTCAGAGGCGCGGTTGTGAAGCGACGAATGACGGAATTTGTGGATTTTCACTATTGCTATAGAGAAATAAGGATTGTCATTCTGACCCTGAGCTTGCCGAAGGCGAAGAATCCCCTCATTTCGCTTTTGTTTGTTCTTGTTC
>PLOT01000319.1 GCA_003142215.1 Granulicella sp.
GGCAATGTCCAACTCGCTCATGACCTTGATGCGGGAGAGAATCGTCTGGTGATGCTCGCGCGCGATGGGCGCCATTGCCTGCTGGAGGACGCCGTCGATGCGGTACTTCACCATCAGGCAGTCGTCGCAGGTTTCGAGGTGGATGTCCGAGGCGCGACGCTCGAGCGCGGTGAAGATGGTGGTGTCCACCAGGCGGATGATGGGCGAGATGTCGTCCTCGCCGGTGAGCCGCTCGATGGAGATGTTCTCGTCCGAGCTGTCGTCGCCGGAGAGCACGTCGAAGGCCAGGCCTTCGCTGGCCTCGTCCAGTACGCGCTGCGACTGCTCGGTTTTTTTGAGCAGGTCGGTGATCTGCGACATGGTGGCCACGCGGGTGACCAGGCGCTGCCCCAGCAGGCCGGAGATCTCGTCCAGCATCATCAGCTTCGATGGATCGCTGACCGCAATGGCCAGGCGGCCTTCAAGCTGTTCCAGCGGGACAAAGTTGTAGCGGAACATCAGATCGACCGGGACGCTCTTGAATAGCTCGTGCTGAATCTTGAAGTTCTTCAGGTCGACGAACTCGGCGTGATAGCGCATCGCCAGTGCCTGCGCGCGTTCCACCTCGTTCATCCCCATCTCGCTTACGCTGAGCGGCACTGCAACCGGAGTAGCCATATATCTGTAAGACTCCCATCAACCCAACTGGTTAGAACGAAACCGAAAAAACTTTGACGGCTATACTGTCCAATCCTTGTTTTCAAACCGTTATTTGAGGCGCGCGCCAAGTTCCACGTCTTCGAGGAATCCTGTCAGCACAGGCGCTCCCGCCGGCCCGATGCTGGCGGCGACGATCATCCCCTGCGACATCAGCCCCCGCATCTTGCGAGGAGCCAGATTGGCGACGATGACCACCTTGCGGCCGATGAGGGATTCCGGGGCGTAGTACTCGGCGATGCCGGCGAGGATCTGGCGGCGGGGGAAGTTGGGGCCGAGGTCGACTTCGAGGCGGAGGAGCTTGTCGGCCTTGGGGATGCGCTCGGCGACGACGATCTGGGCGACGCGGAGATCGACCTTGGCGAAGTCGTCGATGGTAATCTGCGGTGTCGTCTCGGGCTTGGCCGGCTCGTCGAGAGAGAGGCTTAACACCGATGCCACCGATTGAACCGATTGTTCTGGAGTTGGCGCGGTTGCAGGCTTCGGGGCATCGGGTGTAGTGGGATTTTCCATGTCGGTCATGAGTTGGGCGAGTCCTTTGTCTGCTCGGGGAAAGATGGGGGCGAGGGTGCCGAGCTTTGTGCCGGGTTTTAGTCTGCCCCATTTCAAGTCTTTTAATTCGCCGTTGCGCGCGGCTTCTTCGATGTCGCCGAGGCCGAGCTGACGCCAGACGGAGGCTGTGGCGTAGGGCATTATCGGGTAGAGCAGGGCAGTAATGATGCGGATGGATTCTGCTGCGGTGTAGAGAACATCCTGAAGCTTTTGCCTCGCTTCGACAGTTTCAATCTTTGCGAGTTTCCAAGGAGCATTGTTCGATAGATAGCGATCAGTGAGCGAGATCAAGGCTTGTATTCTAGCCATCGAAACAAGGAGCACGGGATCGACTTCGATTTCCAAGAAGCTGTGTAGCGCGCAGGCACCATTGAAAATATCCATGATCTGAGGGCCGTTGGTTTCGCCTTTTGCATCACTCGTTTCAGACCAAAAAACCTTGGTTGGGCTGATCCTATGGAAGTATTCAAGCCACTGGTGCCGATTCCAACCCTCGTTCCCTTCCGGAAATCCGCAACTAGGAAATTCACCGAAGTAGTTGCTGATCATCGTCAGGGTGCGGCTGACGAGGTTGCCGTAGCCGTTGGCGAGGTCGGCGTTGTAGCGGGTGATGAGGGCGTCGAAGCTGAAGGTTCCGTCCTGGCCGAAGGGGATCTCGCGCAGGAGGAAGTAGCGGAGGACATCGGCGGCGAAGAGGTCCTGCTGAGCTTTGGTGGGTTGGGCGAGCCCCGGGGCTAAAGCCCCTTTTTCATTGGGCATCTGTTCAGGGGGCTGAAGCCCCCTGCTCCCTCCGGAAGGGCCAGGCACGACGGACGTTCCCTCGGCGGCTAAAGCCGCGCCCCGCTCTGGCTTGGTGGCGGACGGGCTAAAGCCCGTCCCTTTCAAAGCGGGGGCGGGATCGAACGAGGGTGAAGCAGATCCCTCCGCTTCGCTGCGGGATGACAACAAAGTGGGCACGGGTGGGCAGAGGGTGCCGAAGGCGTCGAGGATGGTTTCGGTACGCACGATGTTGCCGCGCGACTTCGACATCTTCGACTCTTCAAAGAGCAGCCAGCCGTTGGCGACGATGGACTTCGGCAGCCACGCTTTGGCCCACTCCGCGTATTCGGCGGGAGTGAGCTGCGGCATCGGCTCATTTGGGCCGTGCTGGAGCTTCGGGTTCAGCGCGAGCAGGAAGGCAGGCCAGTAGAGGCAGTGGAAGCGCGTGATCTCCTTGCCAACGAGGTGCAGGTCGGCGGGCCAGTAGCGCGCGAATTTGGCCTGCTCGGCGGGGTCGTCGGAGCCGTAGCCGATGGCGGTGATGTAGTTGGCGAGGGCGTCCAGCCAGACGTAGACGACGTGTTTCTCGTTGCCGGGAACCGGTATGCCCCAGGTGAAGCTGGTGCGCGAGATGGAGAGGTCCTTGAGGCCGCCGCGGAGGAAGCTGAGGACTTCGTTGCGGGCGGTGTCGGGCTGGATGTGGAGCTGGCCGCTCTCGATGAGGTCGAGCAGGGGAAGCTGGTAGTCGGAGAGGCGGAAGAAGTAGTTTTCTTCGGTGATGGTCTCGGTGATGCGACCGCATTCGGGACAGGGCGCGCCGACGGGGACATCGACGAAGGCCTCGTCGGAGACGCAGTACTGACCGGTGTAGGAGCTGAGGTAGATGGCTCCGTTGGCCTCCAGTTGCCGCCAGAGATGCTGCACGCCGCGCTTGTGGCGGGCGTCGGTGGTGCGGATGTAGTCGTCGTTGGTGATGCCCATGCGCTTCCAGAGGTTGCTGAAGCTGGCGGAGACCTTGTCGGCGAACTGCTGCGGGGGAATTCCGGCGGCCTCGGCGGAGCGCTGCACCTTCTGGCCGTGCTCGTCGGTGCCGGTGAGGAAGAAGGTGTCGTCGCCCAGCAGGCGGTGTCTGCGCGCGATGACATCGGCGGCAATGGTCGAGTAGGCGTGGCCGATGTGTGGGCGGGCGTTGACGTAGTAGATCGGAGTGGTGAGGTAGAACTTTTTGGGATTTTCTGGCATTGGCTTGATAGGCCAGTTTATCAGGTGGCGGGGCAAGACGTTTCACTTTGGCAGAGCAGGAGCCCACATTTCAAATACAAGATGCCGGCCCCAGCGAGCAGAACCACTCGCCGGAGACCCCTGGATACGGGGCTCCCGGTGCGGAAAGACAAACAGCGGGGTGTACCCGGCATGGCGTCAGACGGATTCAGGTAGATAAGTATCCGGTGCTTTGGCCCCGAGTTGGGGTACCAGGATCTGGAAGATGACGAGGGCAAAGATATAGGCGAAGGCGGCCAGGGAAAATATGAACATGGGGTGAAGCGAGAAGTAGTGGCTCACCAGATAGGTGAAGATGGCTCCGCCCAGTGCTCCTGCGGCCCCGCCGATTCCGACCACGGTGGAGACCGTGGTGGACGGGAACATATCGGTGGGCGTGGCGAAGAGATTGGCGGACCAACCCTGGTGGGCTGCGGTTGCCAGCGAGAACAGCGCGATGGCCGGCCAAGGGTTGGTGGGGAAGATGACGCCGAAGTACGGCACAAAAAGAATGGGGACGACCAACAGCGCGCAGATGAGCATGGCGTACTTGCGCCCGGCGTTGACCGTGTGGCCGCACTGGATGATAAAGCCGGAGAGCCAACCGCCGCCGATGGATCCTACGGTGGAAACACTATAGATGATGATAAGCGGGTACTTGGCGTGATTGAGGTCCAGGCCGTAGTTGTTGTGCAGGAACATCGGGAGATAGAAGAGATAGAACCACCAGATGGGATCGGTGAGGCCCTTGCCGAGGGCGAAGGCATAGAAGCCCCGGCGACGCAGCAGAGCGGAGTAGGGAAGGGTCTCTCCCTGCGAGGCATAGGCGGAAAAATCGGCTTCCAGGTTGGCCTGGGTCTGGGTGGAACCGCGGCGCAGGCGGTTGTAGGGGAAGATGAGCCAGACGATGCACCAGATAATTCCCATAGACCCGGTGCAGATAAAGGCGGCATGCCAGCCGAAACGGGCGGTGACGGCGGCGATGAGGATTGGGGCGATAAAGAAGGAGGCGCTGGAGCCGGAGTTGAAGATTCCGTTGGCCAGGGCACGCTCTTCCGAGGGGAACCACTCGGTGGTGGCCTTGATGGCGGCGGGGAAGTTGCCGCTCTCGCCGAAGCCGAGGAAGATGCGGGCGATGCAGAAGCCGATCACGCTGGTGACGAGGGAGTGGCTGAGTGAGGCGCAGGCCCAGACCGCAATGGCGCAAGCGTAACCAACCTTGGTGCCGAGTTTGTCGATGATGCGACCGGCGAAGAGAAAGCCGACGCAGTAGGCGACCATGAAGCACTCAACGATGTGTCCATAGTTGAGCTGGTATGCGTCCTGGAACATGTCGCCCTTGGAAAAGTCCCATCCCATGAACGGCAGCTTGTGCAGGAGCGGCTCGATCAGCCCGAGCGCGGAGCGGTCCATGTAGTTGATGGTGGTGGCGGCAAAGAGCAGGGCGCAGACAAACCAACGGAGGTTNNTAGTCGGGAGATTTAGAAAACGAGTACTGCCAGCTTGCGTGCGGTCGATCGGTGGGTTGCGCTGCAAAACGCATCGTCACCGGCTAAGAACACCACCGCAATGATATTCGTCTTTTGCAACTCTGACAATTCCGCGTTAGTGGTGGAGAACTGCAACGAGAGAGCAACAGCGATGGAATCTGTGCGTAAATGGCTGTGTTTGAGCGGGCTGCAATTAAACACAGTCAGTGACGGCGTATTGTTCGAGTACTTTTGCGGTACCAAAGTTACGCCAAGTTACATGCGCATCCTTCGCACGGGGACGCTGTAGACGGCCTGGCAGTTGCCGTTCCCAGGCGAAGCGGAGAGTAGTCACGCGGGCAGGACAGATGAAATCGGCGATTGGGCCGATAAGAAAGTTCTAGGGTGCTGGGATATTGCTCTTTTGGATTCCTCTATAGGATGGCTGCCTGTGAATGTGTTGATTGTTGAGGACGATTCCGCATTAGGACATTTCCTGCAACAGGGGCTGAAGCTCGACGGCCACGCTGTAGCTGTGGTGACGGATGGCGAGGCGGCGCTTGAGCTTGCGGCAAAGCTGCGTCCTGAGCTGATGATTCTGGATCTGGGCCTGCCGCGCATGGACGGAATCGAGGTGCTGGCTGAGATGCAGGAGCACTTCCGTTCCACCTCCGTGCTGGTGTTGACGGGGCGGGCCGAGATGGAGGAGCGGGTGAAGTGTCTGCGACTGGGTGCCGACGACGTTGTGATGAAGCCGTTTTCCTTCCATGAGCTTCGCGCGCGCCTACAGGCGCTCAGCCGGCGGCGCAGCCAGTTCGAGGACACGGTATTGCACTTTGGCGATCTGGCGATGGACCGTGCCCAGCGGAGGGTGACACAGGCAGGCCGCGACGTGGAGCTGACGGCGACTGAGTTCTCCCTGCTGGAATCGCTGATGCGGCGGCGCGGCGAGCGCGTTTGCAGCCGCGCAGAGCTGCTGCGGGAGGTATGGAGGATGCCGCTTGGGGACAATGCAATCGCCGCCAGGACGAGCCGCATGGATACCAACATTGTCGAGGTTTATATTAATTATCTGCGCAAGAAACTGGGCAGAAATGCAGTTTCGTCGCAGAACTCGTCCGCGGATTGTCACTCGGTGATTCGCACGGTGCGCGGGGAGGGCTATCTGCTGGGGGCACTGGAGGACAGCGATCTCAAGGCCAGTGCGGGCAGCTCGCCGACGGTGTTGACGTCGATCTTTGCGCTAGGGGGGCGTGCGTCCCATGCCTGAGACGGAGGAGTTAGGAGGCAGAAGCAATTGCAGCAAGATGAAGCAGCTCAGCGCGGAGTTGCATGAGCTGTGCCAGCCGTTGACGACCTTGCAGTGCACTCTGGAGATGGCAGCCTTGACCGATACTCAAGAGGCCTATCGCGAAGCTATGGAGACGGGGCTGGCGGAGTGCCGGCGTCTGGTGGCGTCGGTGGAATCGATGCGCGAGATCCTGCATGAGACGATGCGGGAGGCCGAGAAGTTCGAGGCAGATAAATGAAGGCGCGGCTGCGGGATGCTGTCAGGGATTCGGCAGCAGACGCGATGAAGATTGCGCCCGGAGATATGGATCTGGACGTTGAGCTGGATGCGGCCGAGCGTACGCCAGAGGCGCGGACCGTGGTGGTGGTGAGCGCGGACGTTGAGTTTCGGCTGCAACTCTGCGAACGGCTGGCGGCCCTGCGCTGGCGAGTGTGGCAGGCCAGCGGTGGTGCGGAGGCGTTGCTGCAACTGGAGTCGCAACCAGTTACGGCGTTGCTGCTCGACGGCTGGTTGCCGGATCTGGAGGTGCGCGAGTTTGCGGCCCATGTGAGGCTGCTCTATCCGGAGATCGAGCAGTTGCATCTGGACGGTGCGGCCGGGGGCGGTGACGATCCCCCAGCAGGCCCGCGCAGTTCGTGGCGCAATGAACTGCTGCACACAATTCGCGAGGCGAAGGAGGGGGCTGCAAATCGATCTCCGGTGCGGCGGCCGACGACCCGAAATTCGATCGACGAGGGCACCGCCCAGCGCGGGCCGGGGGCCTATCGCTCGATGCCGGATGGGACCGTCACGGACGGGACGTTCTCGCAGCGTAGTTTGAGCCTCTCTCCCGGAAGATGGCTCGAGGTGCAAGAGACCGTTGAGTCTGTTCCCGTTTCGGAGATGCCAGGACGCAAGATCAGGATGCTGTTGCCGGAGTTGGTGGGCGATAGCCCGGCGATG
>PLOT01000046.1 GCA_003142215.1 Granulicella sp.
ACGGCCCAGACCATACGCTTACGGAATATCTGACCTAAGCAAGGAAAGCCTAAAACACACACGTATTACACACACTGGGTTTCAGGAACTGTCCTCTTCTCAGCCCACGCAAAGGCGATTTCGCGTCAACCGGCGGCACCGAGGTCACAATCTCGTCGTAGTTATCTATACTCAGTTTTGGTACACACCGAGTCTGAAATGAAATTGTTCCTCAAGTAGCCGATGTTCATATTGCCCTTCACTCACCCACAATCTCCAACACAGCCCTCCTAATAGCAGCCTGTGATGTATGTCACGGCGAGAGTTTGCGTTCATGGTATGCTCATAGCATGTTGCGTGGATTCAGCCAACGGACAGCGGTTGCAGTCGCCCTGATGGGCGTGCTGCTGTTTTCGGTTGGGACGTGCGTGCTTCCGGCCCGGCACGCGACGCATAGTTGCTGCTCGCAGATGAGTATGCCTTGCGCACCGGCCAATGCAAGCTGCTGCGCTGCCAGCCCGCAGGCCCCTCCCGCGGTTGTAACTGCGACGTTCTCTGGTACTACTCAGATGGCCGCCACGCATGTGCCTCTGCCAGCCAGTGACGGTTCCGAGTCGCGCGTGGGTGTGATCGCCGCGGTTCTTCCTTCGCAGTCTCCCCCTCCTGGCATCTTCAACTTAAGAATCTAAAACTTCATTCTTCTCCGTAGTCATCCGGTGTGCGCGTTGCTGCGTCCCGGGCCATCTCCTCCTGTCTAGTTATGCGGAGTTGAAGAGTGAAGAATATCTATGGTTTGGCGCCGGCTGTGCTGGCGCTGTCGATAGCATCGTCCATCGGATGCTGGGCGCAGCCTGCTCCGGTCTCTGGTGCCAGTCCCGTTCTGCCTGCCGTGTCTGATCGTGTTCCGGATGCTGCGCTTATGACGGAACGGCTCACTGTCGAGCAGGCGGTTGAAGACGCGCTCACGGACAATGCCGAGATTCGCGCCACGGTGCGACGCCTGTCGCTGGCGCAGATGAAGACTACGACTGCGCGCAGCCTGGACGATCCCATGCTGATGGTGCGCGATTGGGACACTCCGATCCGCAAGCCCTGGGACCTGAATCAGGCGCAGTTGATGGTCTCGTTGCAGCAGACCATTCCCGGCAAAGAGAAGCGGGATTTGCGTAGGAAGATTGCCGGGGACGACGTGGAGGTCGCCTCGGATGAGTTGGAGAGCTTGCGACAGGAGGTTGCGGCCCGCGTGCGCGAGACCTGCGCCGCCCTGCTGCGCAACGCCGATGAGATGAAGCTGCACAACGAGCAGGCCGCGGTGTTGAATCAGGCACTTTCCGCGGTGTTGGCGGAGTACACCACCGGCAAGGTCCCGCAGGCCGATGTGTTGCGCGCACAGATGGCCCTGACCCGGCTGAACGAACACCTGATCGAACTGGAAGAGCAGCGCGATGGCTCGCGTGCGCAGTTGAATGAACTGATGGGCCGCTCGCCGGATGAGTCGGTGGAGATCGCGGGCAGCTATCGAAGCTCCGAGACGCTGCCTCCCATCGAGGAGCTGGAGCGGCTGGCCATCGAGCACCGCCCGGAGCTTGCCGCTCTGCGCAAGCAGATTGCGAAATCCAGCGACGAGGGACGTTTGACTCGGCTTGCGATGAAGCCCGACCTTACGGTTGCCGCCGGATACATGCTGATGCCGACGGGGTCCTTCTCCCGCAGCGCGTACATGGCCGAGCTGACAATGAACCTTCCGTCGCTGAATCGAGCACGGCATGATGGCGAGACCAAGCAAGCCGACGCTGCAACAGATGTGGCGCAGGCCGAATTGGATGCGCGAACGTCTTCCGTATTTCTTGAAATTCGCCAGGCAGAGATTGCTGTGCAATCCGCGCAACGCCGCGTGAAGCTCTATAGCGACACACTGCTACCGCAGGCCGAGGCTGCCTTCAAGGCGTCGACGGCTGCATACCAGAACAATCGCGGCGAGTTCACAAACCTGATCGACAGCCAGAATCTGTTGCTCGACATTCGCAGCGAAACCTATAAGGCGCTCTCGGAAGAAGACTCTGGCAGCGCACAACTGGAGCGGGCGATTGGCGCGGCTTTGCCCAACATTCATCCGGCCCAATCCAACACTGACATTCCCAACTTCAACATCGAGAGGACAAGCAAATGACTGCCAATGAAAAGAAACTATTCGTGATGGGAACCGGCACTGGGCTTGTTGTTGCCGCACTGGCTGTTGCCATCCTGATCGTCAGTGGACATCACACCTACGCCGCGGAGACGACTTCGTCGGCTTCGTCGGCGATGAAGCAGCCCGCGGCAACAGCGCAACCAAATGCGGACCAAGGCACGCAGCCGGGCACGACGCTGGAGTTGACTCCGGCGGAGATTACGGCCGCCGGAGTCCAGGTGGCCGAGGTCCGCACAGCGGCGTTGAAGACGGACATCGATGCATTTGGGCGCGTGGAGCAGCCGGAGGCGCAACTCGCCGCGGTGAGCGCGCGCATCGGCGGACGTGTGGACAAGCTCTATGTGCAGTACACGGGCGAGAGTGTGCGGCGCGGCCAGGCGGTGGCGGATGTCTACAGCCCGGAGGTGGCGACGGCGGTCGAGGACTTCCGGCTGGCCCAGGAGAACCGCAAGCAACTGCGAGACTCCGACGATGCCGGTGCACGCACGCAGGCCGACGCGCTGGTGAACGCGAGCCAACGCAAGCTGGAACTATGGGGCGTCAACAAAGAGCAGATCGACGCGCCCGAGACGGGGGGCGTGCCACACACGACGCTCTATGCGTCTGCGTCGGGAAGCGTGGTGGAACGCAAAGTAACGCAGGGGCAGTACGTCAACGCGGGCGACACGTTGTTCACCGTCGCCGACCTCAGCCAGGTGTGGATCAAGGCCGATATCTACGAGGACCAACTGCCGCAGATTCGTCGCGGGCAGGAGGTGGCGATCACCTCCGAGGCACTGCCCAATCGCACGCTGCACGGGCATGTGGATTTTATCGAACCGCAGGCCAACCCGCAGACACGCACTGTACCCGTGCATGTGCATCTTGCCAATCCGGGCATGAGGTTGTTGCCCGGCATGTTTGTCAACGCGACATTTATCAGTCATGCGGCGACTGAATCGATCGTTGTGCCGCGCTCTGCGGTGCTCGATACGGGTACGCGGAAGATCGTCTATGTTGCGCATCCCAATGGAGTCTTTGAAGCGCGCGAAGTGGCTGTTGGCGCGCCCTCCGACGATCTCTTTCCCGTGACGAGCGGTCTCGCAATCGGCGACAAAGTTGTGCTCAGCGGAAACTTCCTCATCGATTCGCAGGCGCATCTCAGCTCCGGCGTGTCAGGACTGTACGGTGGCTCAAAGGAGTTCGCGGCAACTAATCCGCCCGCGGCCGGAGGCGCTGGAAGCAGCACCGCTGAGGCCACCGCAAAGATCATTCTGCAAACCGACACTCCGCTGAAGGCCGGCGTAGACAACGCCTTCAACGCCACCGTCACCGGTCCCGATGGAAAGCCGATCACCGACGCACACGTCACGGTCACGCTGGTGATGCCTGCGATGCCTGCGATGGGCATGCCGGAGATGAGGAGCACGTTTGAGCTGCCGTGGTTGGCCAGCAAGCAGATGTATGTGGGCAAAAGGCAGCCGGGGATGTCGGGCTCGTGGAGCGTGACCGTCGAGGCGAGCAGAAACGGCACAACGATCGCAACCTTCCACACACACCTCAGCGCAAAGTAGGAGCTGCCAATGATTAACCGACTGATCGAGTTCTCGCTGAAGAACCGCTGGCTAGTGCTGGCCGTCTATGCCGTGCTTGCGGGATTTGGCTACTGGGCGCTGCTGCGCACGCCCATCGACGCAATCCCCGACCTCAGCGAGAACCAGGTCATCGTCTTCACAGACTGGGCGGGCCGCAGTCCTCAGGAGGTCGAGGACCAGATCACCTACCCGCTCACGGTGAATCTGCAAGGCCTGCCGCATGTGCGCACGGTGCGCTCGGAGTCGGCCTTCGGCTTCTCGATGGTGAATGTGATCTTCGAGGATTCGGTGGACATCTACTTCGCGCGTACCCGCGTGCTGGAGCGGCTGAGTCTAGCAGGAAGTTTTCTGCCGGCAGGCGTAACGCCGATGATGGGGCCGGATGCGACCGGCGTGGGCCAGGTCTTCTGGTATACGGTGGAAGGCCCGTACGACAGCGGAACGCTGCATTCGCTACAGGACTGGTTCATCAAGTATCAGCTCAACTCCGTACCCGGAGTCGCGGAGGTTGCGAGCGTCGGCGGCTTTGTGAAGCAGTATCAGATCGACCTCGATCCGATGAAGCTGCGTGCCTACAACATTGCATTGAAGGACGTGGTTGGCGCGGTGGAGCGCAGCAACAACAACGTCGGCGCGAAGGTGATGGAGGTGGGCAGCACCGAAGACATGATGCGCGGCATCGGCCTGATCGGCGGACTGAAGGACATCGAAGATATATCGCTCGGCGCATATAACGGAACGCCCGTAACGGTGGGTAATGTCGCCAGCGTGCAGCTTGGGCCGGAGTTCCGCCGCGGCGTGCTCGATAAAGACGGCAAGGAGGCGGTTGGCGGAGTGGTCGTCATTCGCTACGGGGCCAACGCGCGAGAGGTGATCGCTGCGATCAAGCAGAAGATCGACGAGATCCAGCCCGGCCTTCCCGCTGGCGTCAAGATCGTCCCCTTCTATGACCGCGGCATCCTCATCGACCACGCGGTAGACACGCTGCGTCACGCGTTGATCGAAGAGATACTGCTGGTAACGCTGGCGCACATTCTCTTTCTCTGGCACTTCCGCAGCATTCTTGTGGTCACTATTCCTCTGCCGTTGGCCGTACTTGGCGCATTTCTCTTCATGAAGGGTATGGGAATCTCGTCGAACATCATGTCGCTGGGCGGCATCGCCATTGCCATAGGAGTGCTCGTTGATGCAGGCATTGTGATGACGGAGAACGTCATACGCCAGGCGGAGGAATATGAGCACGAACACGGCAACTATCGCGACCACATCTGGGAGATCACGCTGAATGCCGCGCGCCTTGTGGGCCGGCCCATCTCCTTCGCCATGGTCATCATCATTCTGGCGTTCGTTCCCGTCTTTGCGCTCACCGGGATGGAAGGCAAGATGTTCCACCCGCTTGCCTTCACCAAGACATTCGCCATGCTGTGCTCCACCATCATGGCCATCACGCTGGTTCCGGTGCTCTGCACATTTCTGATTCGCGGCAAGCTGCATCGCGAGGAGGAGAACCCGATCATGCGCGTGCTGCGCGCCATCTACCGGCCCACATTGAGCTGGGCGCTGCGTCATCGCGCGATCACGCTCACTGCCGCGCTGGCCCTCTTCTGTGCCGCGCTCTACACGGCCACGACGATCGGCTCGGAGTTCATGCCTCCGCTCGATGAAGAGACGGCGCTGTTCATGCCCATCACCGATCCCCGCATCTCGCTGACCAAGGCGACTGAGGTTCTTCGCCAGCAGGACGCAATCATCGCCGCCGATCCACAGGTTGCTATGGTGGTCGGCAAGGTGGGCCGCGCCGAGACATCCACCGATCCCGCGCCAGTCAACATGAGCGAGACCACCATCACCTTCAAGCCGAAGGACCAATGGCCGAGGGGGCTGACGAAGGACGCGATCCTCGCGCGGCTCGATGACGAGCTACAGATTCCCGGCGTCACCAACATCTGGACGCAGCCCATCCGCAATCGCATCGACATGCTTTCCACCGGCATTCGCACGCAGATCGGCATCAAGGTCTTCGGTTCCGACCTGCGCGTGATCGAGCAGAAGTCGGAGGAGATCAAGGGGGTCGTGCAGCAGATTCCCGGAGCAGTCGATCTGTACGCCGAACGCACGACAGGCGCGCCGTATCTGGAGATGACGGTGGACCGCGTGGCGGCGGACCGCTATGGCCTGAACGTCGCAGATGTGGAAGATGTAATCGAGACCGCAATCGGCGGCAAGAATCTCACCACCACCATCGAAGGCCGACAGCGCTTTCCGGTGCGCGTCCGGTATGCGCGCGATTTCCGCGAGAACCCGCAGCAACTCGGCGAAGTACTCGTCACCGGCAGCAATGGTGCGCAGGTCCCGCTCAGCGAAGTAGTGAAGATCAAGACCACCACGGGGCCGTCGATGATCAGCAGCGAAAATGGTTTGCTGCGCGGATCTGTACTTCTGAATGTGCGAGGCCGAGATGTCGGGGGCTTTGTCGATCAGGCCAAGCGTGCAGTGGCCCAGCAGGTCCAGATGCCGCCGGGCTACTTCGTCGAGTGGAGCGGCCAGTATGAGAACCAGATCAGCGCGCGCAAGCGGATGGAACTGGTGATCCCTATCGTTCTGCTTGTGATCTTCGCCCTGCTCTATCGCACCTACAACTCCGCGAAGGAGGCTGCGCACGTTCTGCTGGCTGTTCCGTTTGCTCTCAGCGGCGGAGTATTTCTGGTCAAGCTGCTGGGGCTGAACTTCTCGGTCGCGGTGTGGGTCGGCTTTATCGCGCTCTTCGGAACTGCGGTGCAGACTGCGGTCGTGATGGTCATCTATCTCAAAGAGGCGGTCGTACGCCATACAGCCGCCGACGGCCAACTTACAATCGACGGCCTGCACGCGGCTGTGATGGAGGGCGCACTACTGCGCCTTCGCCCCAAGGTGATGACGGTGGCAACGGTGGTGGCCGGCCTGTTGCCGCTGATGTGGTCCACGCGGACCGGCGCGGAGTTCATGCGACCGCTGGCCGCTCCGGTGCTGGGTGGAATGCTCAGCTCGCTGGTTCATGTGCTGATCGTGACCCCGGTGATCTTCACCTGGCTGCGCGAGCGGGAGTTGCGAAATGCCTGAAATGCCGGTTCTCGGGAACTTCGGCGTTTCTGATCTAATTAGAACGCCTGCCTGTAAATATGAGTTGAATACAAGTCCTCAGGCGATAATCGGTGAGCAAATCACAATTGATCCGTTACAACCATGCATTTCATTGTTCATTGACGCCGGATTCATCGGGCGATGATGTGAGGCTTTTATTTCTTGCCTCATGGCATACAAAATAGTTCACTCCGCACGCAAATTCGCGTTGGTTGTTTTGCTGTTTGTGTTCTCCTCCCAACTGCACGCCCAGTATGAAAACGGGAGTCTGCTGGGGACGGTGCGCGACTCGAGCGGCGCGCCGATTGCAAACGCTGCTCTTGCCATCACCAATACTGCGACGGCAATCAGCGCTCAGGCGAAGACCAACGACGTTGGTGACTACAATGTGCCATCGCTGCGCGTCGGCGTATACACCATCACCGCCAGCTCGCCTGGATTTTCCGATGCGGTTGCGCAGAATATTACCGTCTCGGTGGGCAATCGGCAGCACATCGACCTTACGCTGAAGGTGGGAGCGGCACAGACGACCGTCGAGGTGACGGACGTCGCCCTGCAACTGGAGACGGAGAGCAGCGAACGCGGGCAGACCATCACAAACTACCAAAGCGAGTCGCTGCCCCTGGTGAGCCGCAACTACTCCGACTTCCTGGCGCTTGTCCCCGGATCGCGGCAGGCGCCGACCGCTGCCCTGACCAGCTCCGTCAACTCGCTGCTGCGCGCGGGAGCTTACAACGTCAACGGCCAGCGCAGCATGTTTAACAACTTTCTGCTGGACGGCCTGGACAACAATGCCTGGGGCGAGAGCAACCAGGGATTCGACAACCAGATTATCGCCGTGCCGCCGGACTCGGTTGCGCAGTTCCAGTTCGTCACCAATAACGAGAGCGCGGAGTATGGGCGCTCATCCGGCGCGACGATCAATGTGGCCACCGAGAGCGGCAGCAACCGCGTCCATGCCACGCTCTATGAATTCATCCGCAACACAGACCTGAACGCGGCGGGCTTTTTCAAGCCGCTGGTCGTCGGCGGCAGCGGTATCATCACTCCGTTCAAGAAGCCGACCTTCAACCGCAATCAGTATGGATTCAATGTCGGTGGCCCGATCATCAAGGACAAGCTGTTCTACTTTCTCGACTACGAGGGTTTTCGCCAGGTGCTGAAGCCGCTGAGCGTGCTGACACTGCCTACGCAGAATGAGCTGTATGGCGGGCCAAGCGGTTCGATTGCATCGCCGACCCCGAGCCTGGTGGTCGCGGTGAAGAACGCAACGACGGGAACTGCCTATCCGGCCAACACTCCGATTCCCACAAGTGCCATCAACCCGCTTTCGCTACAGATCATTAAGGACTTTGCTTCGATCTCGTCCGCTCTTCCGGCCGCGGGCCTGGCTACCACCGGCCTGTCGTCCAACGACTACGCCGTGCAGGTTCCATTTACGGACAACGCCGACAAGGGGGATCTGCGCTTCGACTGGCAGATCGATGCGAACAGCTCGTCGTTCCTGCGCATCAGCGACCGCAAGGAGGATGGAGTCAACTATCCCAGCATTCCGATTCCGCTGGATGGCCAGACCAACGGCAAGATCCGGATTCTGGACCAGCAGATCGCGCTCGGCTATACCCGATTCTTCGGAGCAAAGAGGATTCTGGACGTGCGGCTGGGTCTGGACCGCACCAAGGCCGGCAAGTACAACCTGTCCATCGGGAACACAGCATTCAACTCTATCCCCGGGCTGCCGACGACCAACGCGGTAGTGGCGGGGGGCCTGCCGTCGCTGGGCATCTCGGGCTTCGCCGGATTTGGGCGGCAGAGTACCAACCCGCAGTGGCAGGACCCGGCGCTGATCGATCCCAAGGTGAATTACACCTGGGTCGAAGGGCAACACTCGTTGAAGTTTGGCTGGGAGTTCGAGCACCTATGGATGGCCGTGAACGACAACAATCCGCTGTATGGTTCATGGACCTACGGGGGCGGTTACTCGAACGCCGGAGGATCGACCGTCTCCGACACGTACTGGGCTGACTTTCTTTTCGGCACCACCAGCGCCTACTCGCTGGCCAACTACTACGAGGCACACCTGACGCAGAACATACAGAGCCTCTACGCGCAGGACGACTGGAAGGTGACCCCCAGCCTGACGCTGAACCTCGGCCTGCGCTGGGAGTATGGCTCGCCCTACGCCGACTTGCACAACAATATCTCCAACTTCGACCCGGGAAGCCAGACTGTGCTCACAACGACTCCGGGCGCGACGACGGGCAACGGCATTACTGCGTACTCCGGCAGCGGAACATACGGCCACACGCTGGTCAATCCAGACTACGGCGATTTTGGACCGCGCGTCGGATTCGCCTATGCGGTCGATCCCAAAACTGCGTTGCGCGGCGGCTTCGGCATCAGCTACGCCCATTACACCCGCGCCGGATCGGGCGACATTCTGGGCATCAACGCCCCGCAGGCACAGTTTGCCTCAGTCACGCAGATCGCGCCGACCCTCACCAACCACTGCTCCACGCCGCTTCCGGCTCAGATCATCGCGACTGGAACAACGACGCCCTCCTGCTATGCCACCGCCGATCAGGGCTACCCCAGCGGCCTGGTGACCAGCTTCAACTCCGCCACCGACAACATCACCTACATCCCCAAGAACACGCGGGATAGCTATGTAGAGAGCTACTTCCTGAGCATCCAGCGCAGCCTGGCAAAGAACACGCTGCTCGACTTGGCGTATGTGGGCAACCGCGGATTGAAGCTACAGGGCTTCCTCAACGCGAACCAGAAGAACCCGTCGCTTGGTTTCGCGCGGCCCTATGCCAACTGGCCGTCGGACATCACCGAAGCGCTGAATGAGTTCTACTCCAACTTCAACTCGCTGCAGGCCAAGTACGAGCAGCGCTTTGTTGGCGGACTGACTCTGCTCAACTCATTCGACTGGGAGCACTCGCTGGATAACGCAAGCGCATCGCTGGAGGGCAACACGCCGTCGCCCCAGGATGGCAACAACCTTCGAGCCGACTACGCGCAGTCGGACTACAACCTGCCGCTGTCCAACATCACCAGCCTGGTCTATGAGCTGCCGATTGGACACGGCCATCAGTTCCTGTCCAGCGCCAACCCGCTGCTCGACAATGTAGCGGGCGGTTGGCAGATCAGCGCCATCAACACCATGCAGGCTGGAACGCCGTTCAACATCACCTACAGTCCCAATGGAGCGCAGGCGGTATCGCCGCAGATCGCGGCGACCTATCGCGGGGCCAACGAGTACCGCCCGAATATCGTCTCCGGCCAGGCGGTTACGCAGGGGCGAGGAAACCGCGCCGCCAATACCGGCTACGTCAACTACATCAACTTCAACGCCTTCGTGCTGCCGCCGATCAAGGACGTCAATGGAGCTGTTCTAAGCCCCTTCGGCAATGCCAGCCGCAATCCCGGCCGCACGCCGGCCTACTACCAGACCGACTTTGCGCTGAACAAGAAGTTCAACACGCCGGTGGAGAGCCTGAAGCTGGAGTTCCGCACGGAGTTCTACAACGTCTTCAACCACACCAACCTCTACCTTCCGGGAACCATCAGCGGAACGCAGGGCACGACAACCCAGGCCGTAGGCACCGGAGGGACGGTCGCTCTGGGCAACATCGTTGGCGGTGTTCCCAACGGTGGCGGGCAGATCACCAGCACCTTCGAGCCGCGCATCATCCAGTTCGGCTTGAAGATTATTTATTGATCCTCTTCGTCGCTCGTCACTGCGAATTTTCCAAAATCGTCGAGCAATTCAGATTCGCGAGATGAAGTAGCCGACTTCCACAACTCCGCCTGCCTATAGGGCACTGTGTCTGCAAAGATGCAGTGCCCTCCAGGGCTGGCGCGCATGGATTAGTTCAACGGATGACGGGTTGGCCTGCTGGGCATTTGGTTTTGCTCACACCTGTGGAGATGAAATGCCGCCTCCATGTCTTCTCGTGGCTTGAACTGCCCAGGAAACATTCTGGGAGATGGATGTACCCAGCCGCACACACTACAACCCCAACCTTCGAATCGCTCTTCCTTGCGTGTTACCAACGATCTTTCAGTCCCCATATCCAAAGTTTACGCCGGATTTGGCGGCATTTCTATCCCTTATTCTTATCTTCGACTGGTTGCACTCAGTGACAAATAGCCCACCATATAAGGTGTAGCCAGTTCACTGATGCACACTGCAGCAATGAAACCCGGTACATGACGGGGTGCGTGGACGGCTCAATTTTAGAGTTCGGCGGCAGGTGCATATGGCGCCGCGAACCGTCTCTTCCACTCCCCGTTCTTCTTCAACATGCCGTTCCAATAGAAGTTTGCGATGGGCAGATGGACGGCCAGCCTGGCCAAAGCCAGCGTCAGCGCCGACATCCGCTCCACTCCCGCGACCGCGCGCAACTCCGTTTCGCCGAAGCGGCCTTCGCGGGCCAATTGCTCGCCCAGCGTGCGCAGCCGAGCCCAGAGCTTTTCATTCGCGCGGTCCGGCATCATCTGTAGCGCTTCGCCCCCGCCATGCACGATGGTGCCCACATAGCGTGAGCCAAAACGCCGCGCCAGCTTCTGCAGGTATCGCTCTAGCGG
>PLOT01000138.1:0-557 GCA_003142215.1 Granulicella sp.
CCACCACCGCCACCGCCACCACCGCCGCCACCACGTCCGCCAAATGCTCCGCCAGCAGCTCCACCAGGCGCAGCTCCACCACGCGCGCCAGCAGCGGCAGGAGGTGCAGCCGGGGCAGGTACGGCAGGAGCAGCAGCCGGGGCAGGCGCGGTTGCCAGCGTGTTGGCAATGTCGGCGGCGATGAGTGATTCACCCTCGGCCAGCGCAGGCATGGTGACTGAGGTGGCGCCCGCAGGCACCGCGACCTGCGCTACCCGGATGCGCGTAATGGCCTCGGCCAGCGGTGTGTTGGGGCCGCCGTAGGGCCATCCGGAGCCGAGTGTGAGGTCGATGCGCAGGCCCAGCTTGCGGCCCTCCGCCTGCGCGTACGCCACGTCGTCCAGCATCTCGGGCGACAGGAACGGAAGGGTCTTGAGGTCCTTGGCAGGGTCGTCCAGCACCTCGGCATATTCAAAAGCCATCTCGGCCCCCTGAATGCCGTCGGCCTTCATCTGCTGCAGTTCGCGCAGGATCTCAGGCTTTACCACCGTCGGTCCAAACCACCACCAGCGGACCAT
>PLOT01000138.1:609-9877 GCA_003142215.1 Granulicella sp.
GGGAGCAAGCACCAGTGCGAATACGATTGCGGTGAGCAAAGAGGCGATGAGGCTGCGAGAGGCGAATGTGCGAAGCGACTGCGGATGCTGGTTCATGGGGTTCTCCGAGCGGGCGGTTGAGTCGGTTGCTTGCTTGATCGTCGATTCCTGGCGGCGGGCTTGAATTTAGATACGGTTATCGCGGGTCCCGAGTTTCGGCGCTGCCCATTATCCACGATTGCAGGTGGTTTTGTCGCGCACCATCCATCGTGCCTGGTTTGCTCCCAGGATTTGGCGCATGCGGTCGAACTCGGCTCGTCCGCCGAATCACATCGGTTTATTGGGAACGTATATATCAGGCGTATCCTGTTGCGATATAACTTCAATGGTTGAGGTGGGTGAGGCATGAGGGTTGGCTTGATGACACGGGAGTATCCCCCCGAGGTGTATGGCGGAGCGGGAGTGCATGTGGAGTACCTCAGCAGGGAGCTCGCCCGCCTGATCGAGGTGGAGGTCCACTGCTGGGGCAAGCAGCGCCTCGACCAAGGCAATCTCCATGTGCGTGGCGATCAGCCGCCACCGGAGATCGCCGCCGATACCAATGCTAGGTTCAAGACCGCCGTCGATGCTCTGGCCCTGAATCTGTTGCAGATGAAGCAACTGGCTAGGATCGACATCGTGCATACCCACACCTGGTATGCGGCCATGGCGGGCTTCCTCGCCAAGAAGCTCTATGGCATTCCCTTTGTTCTCACCACCCACTCGTTGGAGCCGCTGCGCGCCTGGAAGGCGGAGCAGCTTGGCTCCGGCTATGCCATGAGCTCCTGGATGGAGCGCACTGCAATCCTCGACGCCGACGCCATCATCGCCGTCTCACATGGAACCAGGGCTGACATACTGCGCGCCTACCCCCAGGTGGACGCAGCCCGTGTGCATGTCATCTACAACGGCATNNACGGCCCTACATCTTGTTTGTGGGCAGGATCACGCGCCAGAAGGGCGTCGTGCATCTGGTCGACGCGGTGAAGCACCTGCCTGCGGGGATGCAGGTGGTACTCTGCGCGGGCGCTCCCGACACTCCGGAGATATCCGCCGAGATGCGTGCCGGCGTGGAGGCCGCGCGCGCGGCGGGAGGCAACATCGTATGGATCGACAAGATGGTCACTAAGCCCGAGGCCATCGAGCTCTATTCCAACTGCCGCGTCTTCTGNNGAGGCGATGGCCTGCGGCGCGCCGGTGGTGGCCAGCGCCGTCGGCGGCATTCTCGAGGTTGTCGTCGATGGCGTCACCGGTCGCTTGGTCCCCTTCGACGCCGACCCTGTCACAGCATTCCCGCTCGATGCCGGCCGCTTCGCCCGCGATCTCGCCGCCCGCCTCGCCGAACTCATGGCCAACCCCGCCCTATGCGAGCAGATGGGAGCGGCCGGTCGCAAGCGCGTCGAACAGACCTTCGCCTGGCAAGCCATCGCCGCCCAAACCGTCGACCTCTACCGCGGGTTGCTCAAGAAGGAAACAGAGAGCAGCAAGTAGGGAACAGTGAGCAATGGCGAAACCCCGTAATGTTGTCATTCTGGCCTGAGCGAAGTCGAATGGATGCCATAAGTGCGCAGTCTTGCTTAAGGGCACGGCTTCAGCCGTGCCGAATAGAGCGCTCATTTTGAAGACTCGCGTCCCTTGATCGCGAAGCGATCAAGGGACGCGAGAGAGATGAAACGCTAAACTGTTCCACTCTTGGCAGGGCGCGTCGCTCCACTGTGCGTCGTTTAAACGAGTCGTCACGCGATATGCGCTTTGGACATGCGCCGATCATGGGGCTTCGTTTTGGTGCGCGCCAATGGCTTGCGTTTACTGCAAGTTTGCCTGCGGGATCTTCGTAGGGTCTTCCTGCGTCTGCGGCGGTGTCAGCGGCAGGAAGAACTTGTCGAACGGATCTGGCTTTGCGGGGTCGAACTCCGGCACCGTAGGATCGACCAGCGGGGAGAACGGCAGCTTATTTTCGCGGATGCCTTTCACAATGCAGCGCGCCAGCTCATACGCCCCATAGCCGTTGAAGTGGGTGTCGTCGGCGTAAGCGGCGTTCTGTCCAGGGAAGGTGTGGGCGGGGAAGTACATGAAGGCGTGCTTGCTGCCCTCCGCGCCCAGCGCATTGAATAGCACCTCGCTCATGGACGTCAGGTCGATCAGCAAAACCTTGTTGGCTGCGGCCACGTCGCGAGCGGCTTGCGGATAGTCGCCCAGCGAGTTGGTAATGTGGCCGCTTGCGTCGAAGGTCCTGCGGTGCTGCGCGGTCACGATCACCGGTGTCGCCCCCTTGGCCCGCACCTGGGTCACGAAGCTGGTCAGAATCTCTTTGTACCGGTCCAGCGGAACGGCGCCTGGCTTCTGGTCGTTGTGGTTGAACTGCATGAAGAAGTAGTCGCCGGGCTTGATCACCGACATCACCTTGGCGAAGCGCAGCTCGCCCTGGAAGGACGCGGAGGTCTCGCCCGACTCGGCGTTGTTGGCGAACACCACGCCAGGCAGGAAGAAGCGAGGCAGTTGCTGTCCCCAGGAAGCCCACGGTTCGCTGTCCTGGTCCACCATGGTAGAGTCGCCTGCAAGATAGACCACCGGATCGGCCTGGACCCCGATCCTTGAGCCCACCAGCGGCGCAATAGAGAAGGCGTGGAAGCTGGGGTTGGTGCCGTTGAACTCCAGGGTGAGTTTATTGTCCCAGTTCAGGTTGCCGAACTCGCGCTGCTTCAGGCGGACGCGGTTGGGTGTGCCGTCGGGGTTGAGGAACTCGGGGACGCGGACGTTGACGTCGAAGTCTTTTTCCAGCGTGGCGTTGGCCTTGACGGCAACTTTCTCCAGCATCAGCCGGCGGGCCTCGGCACGGACCGTGACCACTGTGTCCGCAGGACCGCCAAACAGGATCTTCACGCGATAGTTGCCCTCGGGCACCGGGATGGAAAAGAAGAACGGCTTGTCGGACGAGCAGGTCCCGTTCTCCACCTTAGGCGCGGTCTTCAGGTCCCAGCCAGCCGACTTCTCCGAGTAGAGCGTGGTGGCGAACAGAGAAGTCGCGCCGTTCTTCCCTTCGCCGCAGGCGAAGGCCACGCCTTTTGTTAGCGCCGGCGGCACTGGAAACGTGGGTTGCACGGGCGCAGCCGGACGCAGCGCAGCGCCTGCAACTGCCGGTGGCGCGGGCGTGGCTGCCGGTAGCGCCGTCTGGGCGTGGGCCACGGAGAGCGTGAGTGTGAGAACGAGTGCAAGCAGAGAACCGGTGAAGCTGCGCATGGTTTTTCCTTGTGCTGTGATGTGAATCTGGTTCGTCCCGAAAATCGTAGCACTCGCTGCCCCGTGCGGTCGAGGGACACCTGAGTCTTGCAGTTTCGCGCGCTTACTTTGCAGCGGCGCACGCGCAGGCGGCAAAGCTCCGCGCGGAATTGTGCTCCAGAGAGCAGGCATACTCGGGCCACGCGAACTGGATCGCGGACGAGATGTCGCCGGGGAAGTAGTTCCGCAGGTAGGCCTGGCTGGCCGCCGTCTTGGCTGCTCCATCGGATTGCAGCGTGGGAATCAGCGTTGCCAGCGATGCCGCATCGAAGGCAGGCTCGTGGAAGGTGGTCGAGTAGCTGTACTCGGGCGGCCAGGTCGTGGCTACGCCAGTCGAGTTGGAGGCCATGAAGACCGTGTAGTCAGTCAGGGTCGCGGTCACCGGGTCGATTGTGGCCAGCGTGAAGCTGGGCCGGTTGCCGTTGATCGGCGTGATCGACGCGACGATCTTCAGCGGCACGCCGCGGGCGGTCTGCGCGCGCGCGCTGGTCAGGTTCGACTCCGGCGTCAGCAGGCGCATCTCGTCGGCGTGCGTGTGGCCGAAGATCGCCAGGCGTACGATGTCCGCGTTCTGCGCCAGCAGCTCGGCCAGCGATTCGGAGTTGAGAAACATCTGCGGTTTGGCCCCGGCGCAGATGTTGGCAAACTTGCGCGCCGTGGCGTACAGATCGACGCCGGGCGGGATGTGCCCCATCACCCAGACCTGCTCGCCCTGCTGGCGCGCGGCTGCAATCTGCCCGGCGAGCCACGCCAGTTGCGCTGCGGCGGGCGCTGTGCTCGGCTTGCCGGAACAAGTCGCATACATGCCGGAGAAGAAGATGTCGTCGATAACCACCAGCCGCGTGTGCGGCACCCCGGCCAGCGGCACGCTGTAGTTGCCTCCAGCGGCAAAGTCGCGCTCAGTGACGGCGCGGTCGGTCGCTGAGAGATTGGCGGCCTCGGCAACGATCTTTGCAACCAGCCCCAGAAACGCGTCGTGTGTCGCATCGAGCTGATAGTCGCCGCAACCGGAGTCGTTATTGCCCATCGCGACATACAGCGGAACGCCAGGCAGCGCCGCGCGCAGCGTGTCTGCAATCGTTTGCACGGTCTTCCCGGTGAAGGCAACGAAGTCGGCGGAGGTCGCGCCGGGCACCAGCGCCTTGTACTTGCAATCGAACGAGTGGGCCAGCAGATCGCCGCTCAACGTGATGAACCGCGCGTGCGCGGCGTCGCTGTGCATCGCCGCCACGCTCGAACGCCACAGCACCCACGGTGTATCGATGCCGCGCGTCGGGCACGCCTCTTGCAGCGCGTCGAACTCCTTCGCCCGCGTGGGCGAGTCGGGCGCCGACAGGATCGCCGGCCACTCGCTTGCCGGTGCCGCATTCAGCCGTGAAACCTTGCCCGGATCGGCGAACGGGTCCAGATGAATGTCCGACAGAAAGAGCGCGCGAACGCTGGCGCGAGCATCGCCCGCAATCGGGGCAGGCGACTGGGCCATCAGTCCAGCCTGTGCGATCAGCACGAAGGCGGCGAGCAAGCGCAACAGGCTGCGGCGGAGGATTTGCATAAGGATCGGTTGACCTATTTCCCGACTGCTTGCAGCAGCGACTCATACGCCTCGATCTGGCCCAGCGTGATGGCGTGCATATCTGCGCCAAACTGCCATGCGCGCGCCCACTGCACGGTCCATTCCAGCGCGGTCTCCAGCCGCATCTGCGGCGTCCAGCCGAGGTCGCCTCGCGCACGGCTAGTGTCCAGCTTCAGGGTGCCCGCCTCATGCACGCCCGGTTCGGGATCGAGCACCCACTTCGCGCCGTCGCCCCAGAATCTCGTCATCTTCTCCGCGATCCACGCCACCGGCCGTGCGTCGTCCTCCGATGGCCCGAAGTTGTAAGCGGTTGCGTACCGAGGATCGTGCGTCAGCAGTTGCTCGGCCAGCCGGATGTATCCGTGCAGCGGCTCCAGGACGTGCTGCCATGGCCGTATCGCCTCTGGCCGGCGGATGCGCACAGCAGCGCCGGCGACGAACCCGCGCACCAGGTCCGGAATCAGCCGGTCAGCCGACCAGTCCCCCCCGCCGATAACATTCCCAGCGCGCGCGGTAGCCAGCGCCACGCCATGTTCGGCCAGCTTTGCAACCGGGAAGTACGACTGCCGATAAGCCGCCGAGACAATCTCCGCGCATGCCTTCGAGCTGGAATAAGGATCGTAGCCGCCCAGCGGGTCGCTCTCGCGATACCCCCAGATCCACTCCTTGTTCTCGTAGCACTTGTCCGTGGTGATCGAGACGACGGCACGCACCGACGGCGTGCGCCGCACCGCGTCCAGCACGCGCGCCGTGCCGATCACATTCGTCTCGTAGGTCCCGATCGGGTCGTCGTACGAGAGCCGCACCAGCGGCTGCGCGGCCAGGTGGAATACAACCTCGGGCGCAAACGTCTGCATCGCGGCATCCAGCGCGGCGGCGTCTCGTATGTCGCCGCGCACATCGTCCAGCCCCTCGCCCACGCGCGCCACATTGAACAGGTTTGGCTCGGGCGCCGGGTCCAGCGAGTAGCCGCGGACCTCCGCCCCCAGCCGCGCCAGCCACAGCGCGAGCCATCCGCCCTTGAAGCCGGTGTGGCCGGTCAGAAAAACGCGCTTACCGTGCCAGTTCAGTGCGGGCATGTCAATCATGTTCCTTAGCATAACCGTTTGCAGCCTCAATCCGCTCTATGGACAGCGGTAGAGCGTCACCCGCACGATGTTGTTCGGCCGCAGCACCACTTTACATGCGCTGTTCATTTCAATTCCCGAGGAAGGACTTTTCGCAGCCAGTCCGGAACGGGACGGTTCAGCAGCGAAATCTGTCCGCCCTCACACACGGCTACAAGCCGGAATGGGGTTATGAGATCGTCGTTATCGAAGATCCACACATACGGAACTTCCCCAATGGCGGCCATGAGGTTGACCAGGATGCGTGGATAACGAGCGATCAATTTCTCCGTTGGCACATCGTGTCCACCCTGCGAGACGCGCATGGCAACGCGTTCCTCCGAGATTTTCGGTCCCGATATTCCGATGAAACACAGAAGCACTGTATAGCCTGCCTGTGCCGTCTCATGGAGAAACGAGAGTTTGTCTCCCACCGGGTCGGAGAACACCGTCTCAAAGACGAAGCTCTCGCGCTGACGGACCAACTCCCGGCGAATGCTGTCTGCAACCTTCGCGGCGGCGTATGGCTCCATGTTGAGTTCGCGTGCAACCACGTCTGCATTGACCAGGTACAACCCAGCCGGTTGCAGATGCGCATGATAGAACGTGGTCTTGCCAGCCCCGTTTGGTCCGGCCAGCGCCACCACAATCGGACGCTGGTCCAGCACGGATGAGATCATTTGGTGCCGGCTTTAACGATGGCTTTCGTAGGCGCTTTGGAGGTGGAGCCTACCGGTATGAACTGACGCTTCACAAAACGTCCTGCCGTGCGGCTTCCATCTGCGTCGATCCGTACCAGCAGGCCCGGAATGTCCGGATATGGCTGGTAATGAGGGAACGGCTGACTCTGAAGCCACGCCGCAACGCGACCCCGCCCTACAGGAGAATCCACGGAATCGAGCAACGCAGATAGCGACTGAGTCGATCCGCTGCGGCGCAACGCCAGAACCTGTCCCCCCTCCAGCAGCAGCTCCACCGACCGGCCGACCTGTGCCCAGTACTCCACCTGCCCAGCGATGGAACGCGCGCACACCTCACCTGCAAGCCGCGCATCGAGAACCAAAGCATCGGAGAGCTTTACGGGTTGACTCATCTTCACAAAGTAGCATAATGCTACCCAACGCGTCCACTCTATGGATAGCGGTAGAGCGTCACCCGCACGATGTTGTTCGGCCGCAGCACCAGGATCTCTCCCTGTGCGTCGTCGTCGCCCGCGATCTGCCGCGTCACCACCCACTTGCCGTCGACGAACTTGCCCTCCTGCACATCCCCCAGTCCCACATTGCCGGGCCCCGGAGAGTTGGCCGTGAAGTCCACCCGCATTCCCCCGCCGCCAAAGTAGTACTCGTCGGCACCGGTTGCAATCAGCACGGCCGCGGCCTCCGGCGGAGCTTCACTGCCGCTCACTCCCGCAACTCCGGGCGGCGGAGGAGATGCCACCGACTGCCCTCTGGTCTGCGGCGCAAGCCGCATGTTCCGTCCCGTGTAGGTGAACGTCAGCGTGTAGTTGCCCAGCTTGACGTTCTTGGCAGCATCCCCCTGGTTCATTCGCACCGCGGTCACCGCGTCCGTGCCCTGCCGCGCCAGGATCATCGGCGCAAGCTGCTCCAGCATGGAGTAGGTTCCCGCCAGGTCCGCCCCGATCGGCCGGTTGCCGTCGATGCCGAACGGCGAGAAGCCAATGCTGTTGTACTTGCCTACCGCTACGATCGCATTGGCCGGGTTGGTGCTCGTCTCGGGAATGAACAGCGGGTTGCCGTTGCGCGAGAACCGTGCGCACACCTCGTCGAAGTACTCGAGATAAAGGTCCGGCGCAAGGATGTCCACGCTGGGCGCGCCCGCCCGCCATACGTCATGCACCTCCGGCAGCGGCCCGCCGCTGGGAAAGCTTCCCGGCCACGCGTGATTGGCCTGTTGCAGCCATCCGTTCACGAACATCGGAATGTTGTAGGCGGCCTTGCCCGTTTCCACCACCTTCTGCAGATACAGCGCGTAGTTCCACGCCATGAAGATCTCGTCCGACGGCCAGTGCAGGCTCTGCCAGTTCGTCAGATGGTCCAGCGCGCTCATCGGCGGACTGGTGGTCTGGATCGGAATCACCACGTCCGCCGGCTTGCCCGGCCCGAAGACCTCCTCCCATGTGCCGGTCTTCTTGGTTCCGTTGGCCGCCCACACATCGCGCAACTCCGGGATCAGCGAGTCCTGGTGCGCCTCCATATACTGCATCAGTTTTGCCGGAACCGGTCCAGCGTAGGCGCGGTTCGCCGCCGGCGAGCGGTCCCGCGTATCGCGCAGCACCCCCACTTCGTTCTCCACCTGGACCATCAACACCGTATGCTGCGTTCCATCCACCTCGCCGACGTGCTTCATCAGCGCGCCGAAGGCCTTTGCGTCGGCGTCGCGTGTCTCGTCGCCGAAGGTGCTCAGCAGCTCCAGCGGCCCGGACAGGGAAACGGTCTTGCCATCATTGATCTGAATCCGCGGGAACCGCTGATAGTCCTTCTTCACCCAGTACGGCGCAAAGCTTGAAGTCCCGTTCTTCCAGCTTGCGAACCAGATCAGGATCACGTGCATGTGGTTCTCGCGCGCCTTCGCAATCACGCCATCCACCTGCACATAGTTGAACTGGCCCTCCACTGGCTCAAACTGCGCCCAACTGACGCCCACCAGCGCCGTGTTCAGGTTGCCCGCCACCAGCTTCGGCCAGATTGTGTCCATGTTCTCCAGGCTGGTCGCCGCGTTGTTGCTCAGCTCGCCTGCCATCGCCAGATATGGCTTGCCATCCACGATCAGTTGCGTCGCATTCCCCTGCTTCTGCAGGTGGGGAACGCCGGCCGGGACCTGTGCAACGACAGTTGCATCCGGTGCCGCGACGGATGTGTTCTGGGCAGCCCCGGCAGCCTCCTGTGCCGCGCAGGCTACGGTCAGGGATAGAACGCATAGCAGTACAGCAAACGAAGACGTCAACTTCACACGCATTTCTCGCCACCTTCTGTCGTTTCCGCCGACTGGCCGTTGATTGGGCAGCACCGCCAAACAGCGTTTCCTGCCGCGAGCCATTCTACCCCGCAACGCTCCGCAAGCAAATGAATCAGCAACCACTGAAGATGGGTGCCCCAGGTACCTCGCTTTTGGGCACCTGGGAGAGCACAGACGCGGATGCCCCAGATGCCGGGTGCTCCATCCATCGCGCCTTTGTCACATGCGATGGGTGGAATGAACACAGCCCGAACCACCATCCTTTGCCGTTGCCTGTTCCTGTTCTTCGTCGTTGTTTGTTTTACGCTGTCAT
>PLOT01000025.1:0-512 GCA_003142215.1 Granulicella sp.
AAGTTCCTGGACAAGTGGGGATTTCGTGCGGCGTTTCCGGCGACCGAGAAGCTCTGGCTCTCGCTGGGCAAGAAGTGCTACGACACCTGGCAGAACTACATGGAGAACGCGCGCATCAGCGACGAGCTGGACTTCTGCGCCATCTCCGGCTGGGAGTCCACCGCGATCGAGAACCACTCGGGGATTGTGGACAACCTGCGGAACTTCAAGAGCGACCCCGGGCCGATTGCGGGAACGCTGCTGCCGGTGCGGCCGGTGGCGAAGCAGCGGTCGGTGTGTGTGGCGCTGGATGGGGCGGCGACGTTCGATCTGTTCCTGCTGAACGACACGTCGAAGCCAGTGTCTGGCACACTGAGCTTCAGCGCGGTTACGCCATCGGGCAAGCGGCTTGCGCTGGGCGAGTTCCCTGCCCCTGCGCAGACGCCGGATGTCTTCTCGTATCTGGTGAAGGAAGCCTTCGTTACGCCGCCGCTTACCGAGGTTGGCCTTTACCGCTTCAAGTTCGCGATCTC
>PLOT01000025.1:574-2641 GCA_003142215.1 Granulicella sp.
CCCAGCCGAGCGGCGCGGCGGCCGCAGCACGCACGCCGCGCACAGGCGCACTCGCTGACGGCATTCTCGAAGCCGTCCGCGCGGGAACGCCGTTGCTGGCGATTCCGCAGACCGACGCGCTCTCTGACGGAGTGGCGAAACAGCTTGCCGCCGCCGGGGCCTTCGCCTACAGCGGCGCGGTCGGCGACGTGCGCGCGCCGTGGATGGGCAACTGGTACTTTGTGCGCAAACACGCGCTCTACGATGGCCTGCCCGTCGATCAGGCGATGGGCATCCACTATCAGGCGCAGGGGAAGGCGGCCAATGGGCTGCTCATCGAGCGCGCGCCGGGTGGCGCGGAGGTTGAGATTATTGCGGCCTACTCGCGCGACCACTCCCGCCAGATCGGCGCGGGCACCTTCACCACTCATCTCGGCGCGGGCAAGCTCCTCTACCACCGCATCCCCGATCTGCATCCCGTCCTCCAAGCCCGCTTTCTGGCCAACGCCCTGCGCTGGCTCACCAGCTAGCCGCTCTTGCTCCATTGTTCAAACGCAGAAGAGGCAGCCACGGATGGCTGCCTCTCGTTTGCTGCGGGTTCTCTATCGGCTTACTTATGCGCGGCGCGGTGTGCTGCGGCCGCAGGCCTGGCTGCGGGCTTGGCCGCGGGCTTTGCCAACACCACCTCGCCATCCTTCATGATGATCTGGATTGGGCTGGGGGTGAAGGAGTCGTAGGTCCCGGTGAGGGTGACGGTCTGGCCAACGGCGGTAGCCGCGGCAATTGCGTCCGCCTTCGTCTTGGCTGCATCGACTGCCTTGTTGTAGGCGGCCAGCTTGGTCTTGTATGCGGCCTTCTGGGCAACCGTTGCATTGGCGGCCGGTGCCGTTGGCTCCTCGATCGTCTCGGGCGGCGCCATATTGAAGGTGAAGTCTGCGGTCTTGGGATTGGACTGCTTGGCGTCGTCGGTGACAGCGACCTTCAGCACGGTTGGCGAGGATGCGATGACGAGCGCGCCGGGTATCTGCACTGACTTGCCCTTGATCGAATCCCATACCTTCGCGGCGTCGTCCGGCGAGCCAAACTGGAAGACCATTTCCTTGTCTTCGGTGGCAAGCGTAGCCAGATCGGATGTGCCGGTGATCGAGTTATGGATCTTTTCCGCATTGGTCAAACCAGGCTTGATCGAGGCGAAGAGGCCATCGGGCGGGTTCAGATTGGCTGTAGCAGCGGTCAGGACTGCATCATATCCATCCGTGCCATCGTGGTATTTTTTGTAGCAATAATTTGCGTAATTGGAGAATTGAGGCTTCAAGTTGGCTGGGGCGTAGGCAACTACGCGCGAGGCATAGAAGGCGCAGTCGAGAAGGTCGGGCGGGGTGGACTGGGAGTATGCCTCGGCAAGGTAGAAGGTGTCCATCAGAATGGAGCCAGGCGTCTTGGTGGCGGCCAGAGGAACCGAAGCAAGCTCTTTCTTGTAGGCGTCGATAGCGGTTGCGTAGTCGTTCTTGTTGAAGGCTGCAAAGCCGATGGAGGTGTAGAAGACTGGGGTCGCAGCGTCCTTGATCGACTGGTAGTCGGCGTTTGGTATGGCTGCCGGCTTGGGCGCGGCCAGAGCGGTGACGCCCTTCTGCGCATAACCGGCGGCAACATCCAGCGCGGCCTGCTTAGCTGCCGGGTCTGTAACAGCGTCGGCGGCTGCCTTGCGGATCAGCGCCTCGGCATACAGCGCGCGCAGATTGCCGGGGTCCACCTGCAGAATGCGGTCGGCGGCGTCCTGCGTCTTGGCCATATCGGGAATCGCGCCGTAGGCAGCCATCAGTATCTCCAGCATCGTTTGCTTGACGGCGGACTGAGGATAGGCGGCGAGGTACGTCTCGACGGCCGCGGCCTTGGCCTTTGGATCGCTCTGGCCGATGGCGTTGTTATAGAGAGACAACTCCGCATCGGCCATCTGGATAGGTTTATCTTGCTGTGAGCCCAGTTGAACCGGGGTCTGGGCGAACGTGGAAGACAGACCCAATGTAAATACGGCACTCGCCAGGAGAGAGGCTAAGACGACCTTCTTCATTCAAGACTCCTCAGTCA
>PLOT01000055.1 GCA_003142215.1 Granulicella sp.
AGATCGTTCTCATACACATCGCACACAATCCACACCGTCGACAGGTCCGAGATGGTGAAGGGACTCGTTCCCAGGCTCTGCACGCCCGCCGCGTTGGTCACCTCCTGGTCGGTGATGACGCCGGAGACCGGCGCAGTGATATCGACCATGCCGGTGGGATGATTCACGTCGCTGCCCAGCAGGCGAAGATGCTCCGCCGCTGTGTCCTCGGCGATCTTCGCCTTGCTCTCGGTGTCCTCTGCCATCTGCAGATCGTTCAGCGAGTATGCGCCTTTCGCGTAGAGAAGCTGCATGCGCTCCAACTGCGCCTTGGCCAGCACCTCGTCGGCCACGTTCGACTGATAGTTCGCAAATGCGCCGGAGATATCGTCACTGCGCAGGCGCAGCAGCAGTTGCCCCTTCTTCACTTGATCGCCCAAGCGGGCGAAGAGCCCCACAATGCGTCCGGAGGCCAGCGAGATGACGGGGACTGTGCGGTCAATATCGGGATTCACCGTGCCGGTTACGGCAAGCTGCGCGGTCGCTCGGTGCTCCACTGCCGCGGTCGTTGGGTACTGGTCCGGGCGGTCAACGGAAAATACCTCCGCTTGGTAGGCCGTGGTGACCTTGGCCGGCGGCGGCGCACCGGCCGCGGGATCCGCCTCTCCCCGCTTGCAGGCTCCTGCCGCCATCAGCACGGCGGTGCCAAGAACCACGAGGCTGATTCTTACGGGACTGCGATGCACTCTGGTGGCTGAGGCGAACATGCTAACCCTCCTGAGCAAGCGAATCGGCGTCAGTCGGCGTAAGAAATGTCGGCATTCCGATCAGCATTGCTGCATGATGAAGACGTGCGGTGTCTGGGGATGCAGTGCAGGAACATGGCTCGTCCCTGCACTGCTCCACGTTGCGGATACTGCGTTACTGGATGACTGCGGTAGTCGGACTAGAACCTCACCATGAGCGCTTCCGTCACAACGAGCTGGTCTTTGACAAGGGACGGGAACCAGACTGCCGAAGTCTGGCCAACCGGTCCTCCGCAGTCATGTTCGGCTGCTACAAGTCCCGCTCCGCCTGGTGCCCAGCCGTCACCGGAGGAGGCACCGGTGGCGCAAGCGTAGGTCCCCGGGGAGCCATTGTTGCCACCCGGAGGAGTGATGCCTCCACGTCCGGTCCAGTACGGCACATCCGAGTGACGATAGCCCGTCTCTGTGCGGAAGGTGATGTACTGGCTGGGCATGTAATCATAGGTGACTGTCATGTCCCATGAATGCGCCTGATCCCCTGGGTTCTCCGTGAAGTAAGGCGATCCAGTGAAGGCAGTCGCGCCGTTGATGGGCGGCAGCAGGGTAAGATAGCGGCCTGGATTGGTCATCATGCCGCCCCCGAGTGTGAGGGCGTACTTGTCCTTTTTCCACCACGTTCGGTCGTAGGCCATCCATCCAAGGAAGTCCTGTTTGAAGGACTGTCCACCGCCAGCGGCCGCAGGCGCCTTCGGGTTGCCGTGGCAGGCTACGTTCTCGTTCGGAGGGCCGGATCCATCCAGGCCGTATTCGCAACCGGCGTCCGCGGTAACGGTGAATGCAGCCTTGTCGATGTAGTTTTTCTTGTTGTCGTAGTATTTGACCTCGATGCTGTCGTCGGTGTGCAAACGGTGACGATACGGCAAGCCAAGATCATCTTCGCCCACACCGTAGTTGTTGAAGACCAAGTCTAGCCACGGCCGGGGGCGGTACATAATCTGCCCGCCCAGTCCCGGCTTGCTGTTAGGTCTTGCATACGTCTGCCAACCATTGATGATCCACGGCTCAATCTTCAGTTTCTCGGTCGGGAAGAACTGTAAACGCAGCCCAGTGAAGAACCACGGAGTATTGGAGGATACATACGACGGTTGGTAGGCCCAATTGTCGGCGTTATAGTAGCTGAATAACCCGATGTAGGAGACGAAGATCCCGGCATCGACATTAATGCCATGCATCTTGTCAAAGTGATATCCGCCCCACGCCTCCGAGACGTATCGGTATGCGTCGGAGAGGTCCCATTGGCCTCGGTTGTAGCTGGCATCGTTGCGTGGCGTGGTGGTGGCCCACTCGCCAAACATGGTAAGGAACCTGCCGCGAACATTGTCGATGCGAATGTCGCCACCGAAGCTCAACTGCTCCAACTGGAATTCCTCCGCGCGAAATGTCTCGGTCGAACCGCCCAGGGAGTCGTCTGCCGGATGGTTATGGTCCCAGGTGTAGTTGGTGTCGGCTCGAAACTCCGGCGTGAAGTACTTCGTTGACATCGGGCTGTCGACCACGCGGCCGTTCGAATTCATCCATGTCCAGTCCCCTGGGAACGGAGCGCTCTTTTTAGTCCTCTCCGCGCTTATGTTCGGAGTCGAATCGGCAACGGTCTTCTCAAGCGCCGCAAGACGCGCCTTTAAGTCCGCCAACTGCTGCTCGGCGGTCTGCGGCGCGCTGGACGAGGTTGATGTTGTGGGCGTGGCCTGTGCATACGCGCTGCTTCCAGCCGCGGCCATACAGACCAGGAAGGCCAATCCACATGCAATGGCTGACTTCAAATAATTGTTAGGCATACTCTGTCCTCTTTCTCCGGCGGATACACGTCCACCTAAGCGGTTTTTGTAATCGCTGGCAGTTAATGATTGGCTAATTTGCTGCGATTTATTTCAAGCGCGCGATGCGTTGCTGCACGATGCCGATCACACGCTGCAGCTTGTTGATCTGATCGGCTGCCTGAGTGTCGTTCCGCCTCATTGCCTTCTCGCGCAGCCGGGCAACTCGGTCCATCGAGAGGCCCAGGTTCTCTTCGAGCGCGCTAAGTTCCACGGTATAGAAATATGTTGACTGGCCGAGTGCCATAATTACCACCTCCACATGTAGCAGATGCTCTAGTGTGCCGGGAGGGACATAAGAATGGCATAAAGAAACAATAGAAAGTTCGCAAAATGGTTTATTTGCACTCGTGCTGTCATTCTAGTGGGCTCTTGTGTGCCGTCTGGTGTGTCATTCGCGTGCGACACCACATGCCGGTAAATTCCAGGTATCGAAATCTTTAACAATCATCTTCTATCTTCCTTATGCGCTCCTTATGCGGCCCCTCCTAGAGTCGTTTCAGGAGGTACCTAACATGAACCGGACACTGGTACTTGTTGCGACACTCTCTCTTGCCCTTCCTTTTACAGGAATGGCACAATCCACGACGCAGACAGCAAGCCTGTCTGCGCCAATGACACCACGTGAAGTACACAGCCTGATGCTGAGTGCGCACAGCAGCACACAATACCAGCAGATCGCCGGCTACTTCCATCAGCAAGAGGCGAAGCTCCGCGCGGAAGCCGCAGCCGAGAAGATCGAACGGGACCGCCGAGCTCCGGACAACGCAGCTCTCTATCATTATCAGAAGTATCCGCGCCCATTCGATACGGCCCAGTCCCTCTATGAGTCGTATCTCTCTAAGGCCGATAGCGCAGCCGCGCAGGCACAGCACTTCGACCAACTCGCGGCGGCGAAGTCCCAGAACGGCCAGCAACTCGCATCGACTTCTCAGGACAAGCTGTAATGCGGCACTGCGAAGGACCCAAAATCGGGCACATGGAACGTGCATCCCCTCACGGGAGATATCGTTCCATGTGCCCAAATTTATTTTAATGATCTTTTTGCGCTTTCCTTATCCCCTCATTACAACTTCGTTCACTACCATCTAGATGGGATTTCTTGAATGATCTCACGGCTTACAATGGTCATTCCGTTGACGGAGAAGCGGTCGTGGATGCAGCTGCTGGAGCAGTGCGCGATTGGATGCGCCGCCATTGCGGCTTTGACCTTTGTCGCGTATCGATTGCATTTTCCACTCGCCACTGCCGGCTTTATGTATTTGCTGGTGGTGGTAGCCGCCTCACTTTTCTACGGAATCTGGCAGGCGATATTTATCTCTCTGATCGCAGTCTCCTGTCTTAATTTCTTCTTTGTTCCGCCGATCTGGACCTTCATAGTTTCCGATGCGCGGGATTGGATCGCTCTGATCTCTTTCCAGGCTTGCGCGTTGCTGGTAAGCCGTCTCTCCTCCAGAGAGTCGGGTATTGCGCGCGATGCCAACTACCAACGGATCCAGATGAAGAAGCTCTACGAACTGAGCCGCGGCATCCTGCTCTTCGATCTGCACCATCCCCCCGGATCGCAGTTGGTACAGCTTATCCGGCGCATCTTTCAAGCCGAAGATGTCGCCATCTTCGACGCAAATTCTGCCCTGCTCAATCACGAGGGAACCTGGCCGGCAGAGGAGCAGCAGATTGCCAAGACAACCTACCTTACCGATCACAACGAGGACGACCACGACACGCGCACAACGCAGCGTGTGATTCGCATTGGGAACAAGTCCATCGGCGCGATGGCCATTCGCGGAGAGGTCGATCCGCTGATTGTCAACTCCATCGCTTCGCTTGCCGCAATCGCCTATGAACGTCAGCGCTCGTATGAAAAAGAGGCGAGCGCAGAGAACGCGAAACAGGCGGAGCAACTGCGTGTTGCCGTGCTGGATGCGCTGGCGCACGCATTCAAGACGCCGCTGACGGCAATTTGTACTGCCAGCTCCGGCCTGCTGGAGATGGGCACACTGGACAAGACCGAGTCCGAGTTGGCGGATCTGATTAATGAAGAGTCGATCAATCTCAACCAGCTCTGCACCCGTCTGCTACAGACCGCGAAGCTGGAGGCCTCCAGCGTCTCCCTGCGCACCGAACCGGTGATTGTATCGAGGTTGGTGAAGGATGTAGTAGCGGAGCTATCGGGAACGCTCAAGCAACACCCGATCGAGCTCTCCATTGAGGAGCAGGAGACGCCGCTTCAGGGCGACCGGGAACTGCTCACGATGATCCTGACGCAGTATCTGGACAACGCAGCCAAGTACTCCGCGCCCGACGCCCCCATCGACATCGCGGTACGCGAGAGCGACTCCGAGTTGCTGCTCTCGGTGCATAACCAGGGATCGCTGATCCAGATGCAGGACCGCGAGCGCATCTTCGAGCGATTCTATCGCAGTTCCGACGCCAAGGAGCGCGCACCCGGTGCCGGGGTTGGTCTGTCCATCGTCAAAAAGGCGGCAGAGGCTTACCACGGGCATGTATGGGTGACCAGCGCCGAACAGGATGGCACGACTTTCTTTTTATCGATTCCGAAGATACAGATGGGAGGGTACTAGCCATGGAATCCGGGCTGATTCTGGTTGTGGACGACGAGCTGTCCATCCGTCGCGCGCTGCATACCACCCTCAACAATCTGGGGTTCAGGACGGTGGAGGCGGCGCGCGGCGAGGAGGCCCTGTCGCTGCTGCGCACGAATGCCTTTGAAGCGGTACTGCTGGACATCAATATGCCGGGCA
>PLOT01000027.1 GCA_003142215.1 Granulicella sp.
CGACGAAGCTGCCGCCGGCGTTGTTGTTATTGTTGGATAACTGCTGTTCCACCTGGCCAATGCTTAGCCCATACGAGACGAGCTTGTTGGGGTCTACTCGGACCTGGTACTCCCGTACCGTGCCGCCGAAGTCGGAGACATCCACCACATTGAGGACGGATTTGAACTCCTTCAGCAGGACCCAGTCCTCGATCGACCGCAGTTGCGTCAGGTCGTATCGGGGGTCCGTGCTGCGAATCGTGTACCAGTAGATCTGGCCGGTGGTACTCCAGTCCGTGCCGATCTGCGGCTGCAGGTTCTGTCCGCTGGGTAGATTGACCTGGGTCAGCCGCTCCATCACCTTCTCACGGTTCCAGTCGTTCACGGAGCTGTCGTCGAAGATCAGAGTTATGTACGAAAGGCCGAAGATGGACTCTGACCGCAGAAACGTCATATGAGGCATTCCCGCCATCTGTACTTCAATGGGAATCGTCACCTGCTGTTCGATCTCCTCGGCGGACCGTCCCGGCCACTGCGTAATCACCGATACATAGTTGTCCGCAATGTCCGGGTAGGCCTCAACAGGCAACTGATGAAACGAAATTGCTCCCCAGAAGACCAGCAGCAGCGCGATCGCAATCACGACAAAGCGATTGTTCAGCGCAAAATCGACAAGAGTGCGGATCATAACGTTCTCCCCAAGGCCCTTCGGCGGTTACTGGTTGTCGATGGTGTTCTGTAGCGGCAGTGGATTGATCACCACCTGCTGGCCAACCGCGATGCCCGAGATGATCTCCTGCATGGCGCCCGGCAATTGATCTCCCCCGACCACCATCACTCTGCGAAACTTGTTGCCGGGCGACGGAACATAGACCCAGTCGCGATCATGCAGATGCAGGATCGCCGAGGCCGGAACAGCCGCGACCGTTTGCTCCGTCTTTCCCTGGAATGTGGCTGTCACAAACATACCCACCTTCATCATGCCGGGATTGGCCACCTCGATTCGCACCTTGCCCGTCCGGATCGTCGGATCGAGAATCGGCAGAATATTGTTGACCCTGCCCTTCAACACCCGGTCGGGATAGGCACTCAGCGTAATGTCGGCAGGATCGCCAACGTGGACGTTGGGTAGATCGTTCTCATACACATCGCACACAATCCACACCGTCGAGAGGTCGGAGATGGTGAAGGGGCTCGTCCCCAGGCTCTGCACGCCCGCCGCGTTGGTCACCTCCTGGTCGGTGATGACGCCTGCGACTGGCGCGGTGATATCGACCATGCCGGTGGGATGGTCCACGTCGCTGCCCAGCAGGCGAAGATGCTCCGCCGCGGTATCCACGGCGATCTTCGCTTTGCTCTCGGTGTCCTCTGCCATCTGTAGATCGTTCAGCGCGTATGCGCCTTTGGCGTAGAGAAGCTGCATGCGCTCCAACTGCGCCTTGGCCAGCACCTCGTCGGCCACGCTCGACTGATAGTTCGCAAATGCGCCGGAGATATCGTCACTGCGCAGGCGCAGCAGCAGTTGGCCCTTCTTCACCGGATCGCCGAGGCGCGCGAAGAGCCCCACAATGCGCCCGGAGGCCAGCGAGATGACTGGCACCGTGCGGTCAATATCGGGATTCACCGTGCCGGTTACGGCAAGCTGCGCGGTTGCACGATGCTCTACCGCGGCGGCCAGTGGGTACTGGTCCGGACGGTCAACGGAAAACTCCTCCGCTTGGTAGGCCGTGGTGACCTTGGCTGGCGGCGGCGCTCCGGCCGCAGGATTAGTCTCTCCCCGCTTGCAGGCTCCTGCCGCTATCAGCAGCGCGGTGCCAAAAACCACCATGCTGAGTCCTGCTGGATTTCGATGCACTCTGATGGTTGAGGCAGACATGCTAACCCTCCTGAGCAAGCGAATCGGCGTCAGTCGGCGTAAGTAATGTCGGCATTCCGATCATCCTTGCTGCATGATGAAGACGTGCGAGGTTTGGGGATGCAGTGCAGGAATATGGCTCGTCCCTGCACTGCTCCACGTTGTTGAAGCTGCGGTTCATAGATGACTGCGGTTCTAGGACTAGAACCGCACCAAGATCGCTTCGGTCACAACAAACTGATCCTTGACAAGGGAGGGAAACCAGACTGCGGAAGTCTGGCCAACCGGTCCGCCGCAGGCCGCCTCGGCAGCTACAATTCCAGCGCCTCCAGGTGACCAGCCGACGCCGGAGGAGGCCCCGGTAGAGCAGGCGTAGGTTCCAGGTGAGCCGTTATTGCCGCCCGGAGGGGTGATGCCTCCGCGGCCAGTCCAGTACGGCACGCTCGAGTGACGATAGCCTGACTCTGTGCGGAAGGTGATGTATTGGCTGGGCATGTAATCATAGGTGACTGTCATATCCCATGCATGCGCCTGATCGCCTGGATTCTCCGTGAAGTAAGGCGAGCCAGTGAAGGCCGTTGCGCCGTTGATGGGCGGCAGCAGGGTAAGATACCGTCCGGGATTGGTCATCATTCCGCCACCGAGCGTGAGGGCGTACTTATCCTTGTCCCACCACGTTCGGTCGTAGGCCATCCAACCGAGGAAATCCTGCTTGAAGGATTGTCCGCCGCCAGAGGACGCGGGCGCCTTCGGGTTGCCGTGGCAGGCTACGTTCATATTCGGAGGCCCAGACCCATCCAGGCCATATTCGCAACCAGCATCGGCGGTAACGGTAAATGCAGCCTTGTCGATGTATTTATTCTTGTTGTCGTAGTATTTGACCTCGATGCTGTCGTCTGTGTGCAGACGGTGACGATACGGCAACCCAAGAGCATCTTCGCCTACACCGTAGTTGTTGAAGACCAGATCCAGCCACGGCTTGGGGCGCCACAAAATCTGCCCACCCAGTCCCGGCTTGCTATTAGGTCTTGCATAGGTCTGCCAACCATTGATGATCCACGGCTCAATCTTCAACTTATCAGTTGGGAAGAACTGTAAACGTAGTCCAGTGAAAAACCATGGAGTATTGGAGGATACATACGACGGCTGGTAAGCCCAGTTGTCGGCGTTGTAGTAGCTGAACAACCCAATGTAGGAAACGAAGATTCCGGCATCGACATTTATGCCATGCATCTTGTCAAAGTGATATCCGCCCCATGCTTCGGAGACGTAGCGGTAAGCGTCCGCAAGGTCCCATTGGCCTCGGTTATAGCTGGCATCGTTGCGCGGCGTCGTAGTGGCCCACTCGCCAAACATGGTAAGAAACCTGCCGCGAACATTGTCGAGACGCAGATCGCCGCCGAAGCTCAACTGTTCCAACTGGAATTCATCCGAGCGAAATGTCTCCGTAGAACCGCCCATGGAGTCGTCTGTCGGATGGTTATGGTTCCAGGTGTAGTTGGTGTCGGCGCGAAACTCAGGTGTGAAATACTTCGTTGACATTGGGCTGTCCACCACGCGGCCATTCGAATTCATCCATGTCCAGTCCCCCTGGAATGGCGCGCTCTTTTTAGTCCTCTCCGCGCTTATCGTCGGAGTCGGATCGGCAACAGTTTTCTCCAGCGCAGCAAGGCGTTCCTTCAAGTCTGCCAGTTGCTGCTCGGTGGTTTGCGGCGCGCTGGACGAGGTTTGGGGTGGGGGCGTGGCCTGAGCAGACGCGCTGATTCCAGCCGCGGCCAAACAAACCAGGAAGGCCAATCCAGTTACTATGGTTGACTGTAAACGATAGCTGGGCATACTTTGTCCTCTTTCTCCGGCGGAGACACCTCCACCTAAGCGGTTTTTTGTGATCGCTGTCAGGCCATTACTAGTTGATGTAATCGGTATGGTTTATTTCAAACGCGCGATACGTTGTTGCACGACGCCGATCACCCGCTGCAGCTTGTTGATCTGATCGGCCGCCTGTGTGTCGTTCCGTCTCATTGCCTTCTCGCGCAACCTGGCAACACGGTCCATCGAGTGGCCCATATTTTCTTCGAGTGCGCTAAGTTCCACGGTGTAAAAATACTGTGCATGACCGACAGCCATAACTTCAACCTCCACATGTAGCAGATGCTCTAGTGTGCAGGGAGGGATATAAGAAACGCATAAAGAAGTGATAGAAAGTTCGCAAAAGTATTTATTTGTAATCTGACCTCATTATTATGTTCGGATTCGTATGGGGTCTGCACTCGGCACCGCCTTACGGCAAGTTTCGTCTAATGAAATCTTTAACAATCATCTTCTATCTTCCTTATGCATTCCTTATATGGCCCCTACTAAAGTCATTTCAGGAGGCACCTAACATGAACCGGACACTGGTACTTGTTGCGACACTCTCTCTTGCCCTTCCTCTTGCTGGAATGGCACAACCCACGACGCAGACCGCAAACCTGTCTGCGCCTATGACTCCGCGTGAAGTGCACAGCCTAATGCTGAGCGCGCACAGCAGCGCGCAGTACCAGCAGCTCGCTGGCTACTTCCATCAGCAGGAGGCAAAGTTTCGCGCCGAAGCCGCTGCCGAGAAGGCCGAACGGGACCGCCGCGCGCAGGTCAATGCCGGCTTGATGCAGAAGTACCCACGTCCAGTCGATTCAGCCCAGTACCTGTATGAGTCGTACGTGGCCAACGCCGACAGCGCAGCGCTTCAGGCACAGCACTTCGATCAGCTCGCCGCAGCGCCAACCCAGCGTAACCAGCAGGACGCCACAAATACGCAGGGCAAGCTGTAATGCGGCACCGCGTAGGTATTAACTCGGGCACATGGAGCATACGCCCCGGCACGGGAGATCGTGTTCCATGTGCCCAATCTTTTTAATGCTTTTTTTGCGCTTTCTTAATCCCTTCATTACAACTTCGTTCACTACCATCTGGATGGGATTTGTTAGATGATCTCACGGCTTACAATGGTCATTCCGCTGACAGAGAAGCGGTCGTGGATGTTGCTTCTGAAGCAGTGCGCGATAGGATGCGCCTCCATCGCGGCCTTGACCTTTGTTGGCTATCATTTACATTTTCCGGTTGCTACCGCAGGATTTATCTATCTGCTTGTGATCGTCGTTGCATCGATCTCTTACGGCATCTGGCAGGCTACCCTACTCTCCCTGGTCGCTGTCTCATGTCTGAATTACTTTTTTATTCCTCCTGTCCTGTCGTTTACCGTCGCGGATGAGAGGGACTGGATCGCTCTGGTCACCTTTCAGATATGTGCGCTGCTCGTGAGCCGTCTCTCCTCCCGGGAGCAAAAGATTGCACGCGACGCCAACTATCAACGAATTCAGATGAAGAAGCTATACGAGTTGAGCCGCGGCATCCTGCTCTTTGATCTGCACCATCCGCCGGGATCGCAGTTGGTGCAGTTAATCCGGCGCATTTTTCAGGCCGATGATGTTGCCATCTTCGACGCAAATACCGTACTGCTCGATCACGACGGAACGTGGTCGCCGGAGGAGCAGCAGATTGCGAAGACCACTTACCTTACCGATCGCAACGAGGACGACCGCGAATTTCGCACCACACAGCGTGTGATTCGCATTGGGACCACCTCAATCGGCGCGATGGGCATTCGCGGTGAAGTCGATCCGTTGATTGCCAATTCCATAGCTTCGCTTGCTGCGATCGCCTTTGAGCGTTATCGGTCCTATGAAAAAGAGACGCGCGCAGAAAGCGCCCACCAGGCAGAGCAACTGCGCGTGGCCGTGCTGGATGCACTTGCTCACGCATTCAAAACGCCGCTGACAGCAATTTGCACAGCCAGCTCTGGCCTGCTGGAAATGGAAACGTTGGATAAGACATGCTCCGAGTTGGCCGAACTGATCAACGAAGAGTCCATCAACCTCAATCAACTCTGCACACGCCTGCTGCAGACGGCAAAACTTGAAGCCTCCAGCGTGTCCCTGCGCACCGAACCAGTGATCGTATCCAGGTTGGTGAAAGATGTATTAGCAGACCTCTCAGGAACGCTCAAGCAACACCCCATCGAACTCTCCATCGAGGAACACGAGACGCCGCTGCAGGGCGACCGGGAGCTGCTCACGATGATTCTGACGCAGTATCTGGACAACGCNNGACATCGCGGTGCGCGAGAGCAACTCCGAGCTGCTGCTTTCTGTGCACAATCAGGGTTCGCTGATCCAGATGCAGGATCGCGAGCGCATATTCGAGCGCTTCTATCGAAGCTCCGACGCCAAGGAGCGCGCCGCCGGCTCAGGGGTAGGCCTGTCCATCGTCAAGAAAGCAGCAGAGGCCCAGCGAGGGCATGTTTGGGTGACCAGTGCCGAACAAGAAGGCACAACTTTCTTTTTATCTATTCCGAAGATTCAGATGGGAGGTTACTAGCCATGGAATCCGGACTGATTCTGGTTGTGGATGATGAGCTGTCCATCCGGCGTGCGCTACATACAACCCTCAACAATTTGGGGTTCAAGACCGTGGAGGCGGCGCGCGGCGAGGAGGCCCTGTCGCTGTTGCGCACAAACACCTTTGACGCGGTCCTGCTGGACATCAATATGCCGGGCATGAGCGGCATCGAAGCCTGCAAGAGCATGCGCAGCCGCTTTCCGCGCATACCCATTCTGATGCTCACCGTACGCGACAGCGAAGACGACAAGGTGGAGGCGCTGGACGCTGGCGCGGACGATTACATCACCAAGCCCTTCCAGTTGCGCGAGTTAACAGCCAGAATGCGGGCTGCGATGCGCTGGTCCAAGATGCCGGATACCCAGGAAGAGCCCGTGTTGCGCATCAACGAGATTGAACTTGACCCAGCGCGTCGCACGGTAAAGAAGACCGGTCGTCTCATTCACCTCACCCCCAAGGAGTTTGAACTGACCCACCACCTGATGACCCATGCNNAAGAAGCTGGAAGACGATCCTGCAAACCCCAAGTATCTGCTTACAGAAGCTCACGTCGGCTATCGCTTCGCGGAGAGATTGTAGCGAAGCGCATCCCCAGTGCCCTTCGACTCACGTCCAACTGGCGTAGTGGATTGGGCAGGCCAGTCAAAAGTCACGAAGTGGTAATTCACTGGCTCCTCCAGATTCTGCTTGTAACTTAAGTACGCCTTAGTTACAAGCGGGGCAGAAATATTGTAAATTATTGATAATCAATAATTTAAAGAGTGCCAGGAGGGGGGGGCGGATTGCCACTGGGTATTGATTCTAAATAAGTTATTGAGAATTATGGACGCTCATACCTGTCAAAACGCAGAAAACGCGGTATCCACACGCGTATTACACACGCGGGGTTTCAGCAACTGCCCCTTTCCTTAGCCCACGCAAACGTGATTTTGCATCAATCGAAGGCACCGAGATCACATGCTACAGGCTGTAAGACCGACATGAATGACTGTCAGTGGATTGCAGAGTTGCTCATCCGATAGCATCGGGGAGAAACTGCTCCGCCAGCAGCAGTAATCTGCTTCTGTTCTTGCTGGGTTCCTCGTCCCGATTCAGTGAACTGTCGCCCTCGCGCATAAATCTCCTGCACCACCTGAATCCTTTTCCTCCACAGCCCCTCTTCCTAAGTAGAGGATCAATTGGGCCCATGTCAGAAGTACTATGCGAAACGACCATCGACGTTCAGGAGCTCTGTCGCTCCACCAATCCCGCCCTCCGTTGCATCGACGTGCGTTCCCCAACAGAGTTTGCTGCGGGTCATATTCCAGCCGCCATCAACATCCCCATGGACGAAATCGAGAGTCGCCTCGGCGACCTGCGACCGCAGGATCACCTCATACTGGTCTGCCAATCCGGTAAGCGCGCCTCTATGACTCACGCGCTCCTAGCCCACCAAGGCTGCGATCTCACCGTTCTCCGCGGCGGCACAGACGCATGGCGGCAGGCTGGTCTTCCGCTGGTAGCCTCCACCCAATCGCGCTGGTCGCTGGAGCGTCAGGTGCGGCTCGGCGCGGGACTGCTTGTCCTCACAGGAGTCGTCTTCGGCCTGCTCCTCCATCCCGGCTGGTTCTATCTTGCAGGCTTCGTCGGCACTGGTCTCATATTTGCCGGAACCACCAACTACTGCGCTATGGCAAATCTGCTCGCTTTGTTGCCCTGGAACCGGCGTGGCAGCGGCAAGCCATGCTCCACCGCACTATCCTGTGGATGCACCATAAAGTAACCGCAACGGAACAGGATCAAGTGGACTTTGAATCTCTCGCTAACGAGCACAAGGACGCGATCTACCGGCAGATGTTACGCGTCTGCGGCAATCGCGAAGATGCCGAAGATGTCCTCATCGAGGCCCTGCTGAAGGCCTATTGCAGCCTCGAACAGCTCCGCGATTCAGCTTCCTTCAAGGCGTGGCTAGCGCAGATCGCACGCCGCGTCTGCTGGCAACTCAAACAGCATGAGGCGCTGCTCCCGCTTCTGCAACTCTCCGAGATGGAAACAGCAGGCCATGAGCTGCACGACAAAGCCCCCGCGCCCGAAGAGATCGTCTCCGCGGCGCAGATGAACAAGTTGCTGCAACAGGCCGTCGCCCGGCTCGCACCTGAGTTCCGCGCAGTCTATCAGTTGCGCGACCTCGACGAACTACCAGGCGATGAGGTCGCTGCGATGCTCGGCATCTCGCTCACGGCAATGAAGTCGCGCCTGCATCGAGCGCGCTCCATGCTCCGTGAGCACATTGAAGCTGCAATGCTCGGCAACTCACCGCGTTCGACATAGCACCAACCCAAGGAGACAACACCATGGAAGTCCACGTAGAGCACTTAGGCGCAGTTCAGTTCGAGATCAAGGCCCGCCAGCACACCATCGCCTGCGACCAGCCAGAAGCGTTGGGTGGCTTCGATGAAGGCATGACTCCGCCCGAGCTGCTGCTCTCCGCGCTCGCCTCCTGCGCCGCCTACTATGCCGTGGCCTACCTGAAGAAGAAGGGCCTCGCCGCACCTGGCACGCGAGTCTCCGTCAGCGCCGATAAGGTTCAAAACCCCGCCCGCATGGACAACTTCAAGATCGCGCTCTCTGTCCCCATTGATCTCTCCGAGGAGAACCGAGCCGGACTGGAGCAGGCCGTGCATCACTGCCTCATCCACAACACCCTGCTGCATCCTCCCACCATCGGCCTAACCATCCAAGAGTCCGTACCTGAACTCTCTGCGTAGCCGGGTGACCCATCCTCGGTGTGTACCGAGTGCCACACATCTCGCCTTTGAAATATCGGTCTAGCCTCTGCGCTCGACCTTGCTGCCCGCTGAGGTCAAGAATCGGAAGGATGCACCTTCTTCCACAGGGCATACAAAAGAACCATTACTGAGAGCTACTGCCCCGTCTGGAAGCGCAGCTCGGCCAGCGTCTGCTGGTAGGCGTAGCGTGCGCTGGCGTATGCAATCTGTGCCTGTGTCTGCGCGAGCTGTGCCTGACTCAACTCCACGATGGACGACAGCCCCAGCTTGTAGCGTGTCTGTGCAAGGTCGAATGCGGAGTTTGTCTGCTCCAGCAACTGGCGGCTTACATCGATGCGTTGGAATCCGGACTGGGCCTCCAGTACTGTATCGGTCACATCGCGCGCGATCGTCTGGCGAAGCTGCTGCACACTTTGATCGGCGGCCTGAGCGCGAAACTTCGCCTCGTTCGCTCGCGCGGAGAAGAGTGAACCGTTAAAGATGGGAATGCTCACGTTCACTCCGGCGGCTCCGTACCAGGACGTCGTAATCTGGTCGGCGCGCACCGGCGTGTCTCCGGCTACACCGAGTGCGGAGATGGTTGGCCGCACCAGATCGCGCTCGGCCAGACTGAATCTCTCCGCTGCGCTCGCTTGCAGATTGAGCGATGCAAGGTCTGGCCGGGACTGGAAGGCAAGCTGGAGCAGCGGCGCCGCGTCCTCCGGCGCTGGCGCTGGCGCGGCGGGCGTCTCATCGATGAGCGTATAGACCACGGGCAGTTCGCCGCCCAGAATGGCGTTCAGCGCGGCCTGCGACTCCTGGTTGTCATTGCTTGCATTCAGAAGCAACAGATTTGCCTGCTGTAGATCGACATTGGCAAAGCTCAGGTCCAGCTCCGAACGCAGCTTTGCTTCTGTCAGCGCGCGAACCTGGTCCGCGGTTGCCTGTCGCGCCGCCACCGTTTGTTGCGCGACACTGAGGATGGCCTGGCTGGCCAGCGCATGATAGAACGCCTCATCAACGGCAAGCAGCACATCCTCGCGAGACGCGGATTCGTTGCTTGCAGCGGCCCGCGCGCTGAAGTCTGCGCTGCTGACCAGCGCGCGGGTGCGGCCAAAGTCCGTCATCAGTTGCGAGAGCGTAACCCCACCGGCTGCGCGTTGATAGACGATAGGGTTATTGAGTCCGCCGGCAGTAATGCGACTGCCCTCGTGCGAATCGACTGCGGTCAGATCTCCAGTCAGCGTGGGCAGATTGGCCGCTCTTGCCTCGCGCCGTACCTGCCCTTCGGCCAGCGCAATCAGCCGCGCTATCCGCACATGCGGGTTCTGCTGCAAGGCGATCTTCTCGGCCTGTACCAGGGTTAATGTCGTAGGAGCTGACACGGGCGCGCGTGATGGCGCGGACTGGCATCTGCCAACTGTAGCAGCGCCTGCAACTGTTGCCACGACGATCAGAGCGAGTG
>PLOT01000073.1 GCA_003142215.1 Granulicella sp.
CGCGCCTCGTCCCCCAAATTTCCGCCCCCAAACCGTCCAGCAAGATAACTCTGGCGCGTTATGCTGTCATGGTGGTACAGTTCCTCTCTCTAAGCAAATCGGTCGCAGGCAGCCGGGTACGGCGTGGATCCTGTCAGGCGTAAAAAAATACTTTCGTGAACGCGAATTTTTAGATATGCTTCTTCTGGTTCCGCATTACAAAGGATTCCTCCAATGAAACTTTGCTTGAAGATTTTCGCCATAGCCACCATCGCCGCCTTCACCTATTCCCTGATCGGTTGCGCGGCCCCCGCCAGTTTCACCTATTCGAACGTAGGCATCACGTTGACGCAATCTTGCTCCGACTGCGGCACCATCAGTACAAATGGCACTACCGCCGCATGGGATCCGAATCAGCCAGGGGTGATTCTGCTGCCAAATGGCGGTCAGGGTGAAGTCATCGACCTCACCGCGACCGTCACCAATGCTCCGCCAAACATCACCTGGCAGGTCTACCCAACGAATAACCTTGGCATCCCCAATCCGCCCCCCTCGGGTTCCGGTACGCCGGTCGGCGAGTCGAGCATCGCTGGCAACACTGGCTATTTAGTCGTAACCAGCGGCACCACCGCCATTTACTCATGCGGCCAAATTCCAATTTATTCCGGCGCGGAACTGGTGCAAGCGCAGAACATGCAGTACACCATCACCTCGACGTCAATATCTCTGCCAGGCACCGGAATTCCGACGCTCATAACCACCAATAAGCAGGTGACGGGTATTCCAATGGGCTACACATTGGTCTCTGCATCGGTACCCAATAATCCCGACAACCCCTCCTCGGTGACCACTGCCTACCAGTTGTTTGAGAATTACAACGAAAATAGCCCTACGCCCACTCTCTACCTGACACCCCATACCCCCACCTCACCCTCGGGACTCACCACCAGCGTCGTGACCGTTCCCCATGGCACCAGCTATCAGTTCTTCGGCGGTGTGGCCGGAGCACCACCCTGCATTGCCCCCGGCGGTGGCACCACATGCATCAGTGGCTTACCCGCCGGTTCCACTGACGACACAGCCATCTGGGAGGTTGGCCCGACTACAGCCACAGCCGTCGCCGGCGGTTCCGCCCTATACGGAACCATCAGCTCCACTGGTCTCTATACCGCTCCGGCCACGGTTCCCGCAACCCAGCCCGTCGTCGTCATGGCCTCCCACCAGGTTCCCAACTCAACACTGTTCGCTTACATCACCGTCAATTAGAGAATCTCTTCCGTAGGCTCCAATATCCTCAACCAGAACAAAGGGCCGCCTACACAGGCGGCCCTTCTGCTTGTATCGCTCTCCCCTTCCCCATCCGTCGCCTCGCATGTGCGGCCGAATCCATCTCGGTGCCATCAGTTCGTCTTCGGCGTATACCGCCAGGAGTGATGCTCAAGCCCCGCCGCAAGTCTATAATCAGACCCATGAAAGCCCATGTCTATGTCACGTTGAAGCGCACCGTCCTCGATGCCCAGGGCCAGACCGTCGCCGGAGCGCTCCGCCGCATGGGCTTGAACGGTGTCGCCGATGTCCGCCAGGGAAAGTACTTCCTCCTTACCCTCGAGGACTCGCTCGCATCCAACCCCGCCGCGGCCCAGCTCGAGGTCGAGCGCATCGCCCGCGAGGTCCTCACCAACCCCGTCATCGAAGAGTTCTCCTTCCGCCTCGAACCCTGAACCTCAACCGTGCCTAAAGTTGTATCCCCATTTCACCGATAGGGGATAACGGAGTGTCTCCTTCGGGAGCAAAGTACTCCCATGCAGCAAGCGTCCGGCGCAACAAGCCGCCGCCATTATCCGCGGAGTCGTGGCCACCGCGCCCGGCGTCCGCACACAGGAGATTAACGCCGGATCCCCGGAGGATGCTACGCTCGAAGAGTTGGGAGACCAAACTCTTTGAGTCAACTTCAGAACCATTCTCTGAACCGTACATCCGCCGCCCCAGGGTCCGATTGCGTCGAAGCTGCGCCGTTGTCCGGGTTCACTCGACTCGATGGTCAAAATCGAGCGGCCAACCCAGATGCTGCCCCCATTGCAACCAATCGGGCAGCGAACCCAGCGGTTCAGACCGCGGCCCCCCCCGCGGTTCTCCAACCTGAAACGGCTGTCGCCTCCGGTGGCAGCCGTTTCCTTCGTGCCTGCCTCCGCCTCCCCGTCGACCGCACTCCCGTCTGGTTCCTCCGTCAGGCCGGCCGTTACATGCCGGAGTACCGCGCCGTCCGCAAGCACCACTCCCTGCTCGAAATCTGCCGCACCCCAGACCTCGCCGCCGAAGTCACCATCACCGCCGCCGAGCGCCTCGGCGTAGACGCCGCCATCATCTTCGCCGACCTCCTGCTTCCCTTCACTCCCATGGGCCTCGACTTCGAGTTCGTCGCCGACGAGGGCCCCCGCATCCTCGCCCCCATCCGCACCGCCGCCCAGGCCCGCGCCCTCCGCACCGATCGGACCGATGACCTCACTTACGTCTCCCGCGCCATCGAAAAAGTCGCCGCCCACTTCAGTTCTCCACGTTCCGACGGAGACCAGCTCGGCATCATCGGCTTCTGCGGCGCGCCCTTCACCCTCGCTAGCTACATGATCGAGGGCGGCAGCTCCCGAAACTACATCGAAACCAAGCGCCTCATGTACGCCTCCACCCCCACGTCACAACCACCGTCATCCCGACCGGAGCCGGACACCCCACAACCACCGTCATCCCGACCGGAGCCGGAAACCCTCCAACCGCCGTCATCCCGACCGGAGCGAAGCGCAGTGGAGGGACCCCCGCATTTTGCCCCTGCCGCCCACAACCCCGACTCTTCCGCCTGGCCCATCCTCATGGACAAGCTGGTCACCGTCCTCGCCGGCTTCGCCGCCCAGCAGGTCGCCTCCGGTGCCGACGTCATTCAGGTCTTCGACTCCTGGGTCGGCGCGCTCTCCCCCACCGATTACCGCGCCTACGTCCTCGCCCCCACCACCGACCTCATCACCCGCATCCGCGCCCTCGGCGTCCCCGTCATCTACTTCGGCGTGGACACCGCATCGCTCCTCCCCGCCATGCGCGAGACTGGCGCCGACGTCCTCGGCCTCGACTGGCGCATCCCGCTCGACCAGGCCTGGCGCACCCTGGGCCACGGCGTAGCCGTCCAGGGCAACCTCGACCCCATCGCCCTCTTCGCCCCGCCCGATGTCCTCCACGCCCGCGTCGCCCAGGTCCTCGCCGCCGCCGCAGGCCGCCCCGGCCACATCTTCAACCTCGGCCACGGAATCGTCCCCAATACCCCCGTCGAAGCCGTCCTCGCCGTCGTCCACCAGATCAAGAACTCCAGGTAAATTGGGTGCCCCATCTTCGCCGCAGCTTTATCGCGGCTAAGGTGGGGCCTTCGCGCGAAACGCGAACCACGTCACATCCTCGGCCCTCTGCGTTACCAATAGAATGGGAGAACGAAGGGGGAGTACAACAGATCAGCATGAGTCAGCCCGGAGACAACTCGACCGCCGTCCTCCTGCTCGCCCACGGCACACCCAACGTCCTCGGCGAGATGCCCGCCTACCTCGCCAAAGTCACCGGCGGCCGCGCCCTCCCGCCCTCGGTCGTCGCCGAACTGCAGCACCGCTACGCCCAAATCGGCCTCGGCGAAACTCCCACCCCCCAGCCCCCGCCCCTCACCCGCTGGACCATCGCCCAGGCCCATCTTCTCGCCGACGCCCTCGCCACCGAAGGCCATCCCCGGCGCGTCTACGTCGCCATGCGCAACTGGCATCCACTCATCGCAGATGTCGTCCGCCAAATGCGCGCCGACGGCGTCAACCGCATCCTCGCCCTCTGCCTTGCCCCGCAGAACTCCCGCACCAGCACCGGCCTCTACCGCCGTGACCTCGTCTCCGCCCTCGATGCCGAAGCCGCCCGGAATCCCGCCGCCCCGAAGCCCCACCTCACCTTCATCGAGTCCTGGTCCGAAGAACCCTTCCTCATCGAAGCCTTCGCCCAGCGCCTCATCGACCTCTACCCCCGCGCCTGCGCAGAATCCAGCGCCGCGGTTGGAACTAAAGCCGAATCCCTCCCCATCCTCTTCACCGCCCACTCCGTCCCCTGCCGCACCATCCAGTCCAGCGAGTCCATGCCTTTTTTGTCATCCCGTAGCGCCATGCCTTTTTTGTCATCCCGTAGCGCCATGCCTTTTTTGTCATCCCGTAGCGCCATGCCTTTTTTGTCATCCCCTAGCGCCATGCCTTTTTTGTCATCCCCTAGCGCAGCGGAGGGATCTGCTTCATCTTCCCCCGACCCCTACCCCGTCGAAGCCAAGCGCACCGCCGAGCTCGTCTTCGCCTCAGCCGCCCGCCGTCTCCCCACCCTGAAAAAATGGTTCTTCGCCTTCCAGAGCCAGGGCGTCGCCGGTGGCCCCTGGATCGGCCCCACCGT
>PLOT01000031.1 GCA_003142215.1 Granulicella sp.
GCATTGGCCCTTGCCGTTGCCTGCACGCCCTGACCACAGCCCGCTCGCTACGGTCGTGTCAGGATCGGCGTCAACTCCAGCTTCCCCTCCCTTGCCGTCACCCGCACGCTCTGCCCCGGCCGCAGCGCCAACTCCGCGGTCTTCCCGTCACGACGCAGCCGTCCCCGCGTTCCGCCCACGCTCTTCACCTGCGCCGACACCAGCTTCCCATCCTTCCACTCCTCGCTGACCTCGAACCCGCCCCGCGCCCTCAGCCCGCGGATCGACCCGTTCCGCCACACGCTCGGCACCGCCGGCAGCAGATCAATGTAATACCGGTCCACATTTGGACTCGCCTTGTCCTCATACCGCTCGCTCGACTGCAACAGCATCTCGTCGATCCCCGACGTACTCCCAAAGTTCCCATCGATCTGGAACGGCGGGTGCGCGTCGAACATATTGCCATACGTCCCGCCGCCATTCGTGTAGTTCGTCCCGCCGCTCGTCACCAGTTGCAACTGCGAACCGAGAATCTTGAACGCGTGGTCTCCATCGCGCAGGTGCGCCCACAGGTTGATCTTCCACGCGTTGCTCCATCCGGTCGATTCATCGCCACGCATCTCCAGCGACTTCTTCACCGCCGCCGCCAGCTCCGGCGTCCGCAGCGGCGAGATCTCCCATCCCGGAAACGCCCCATACAGATGCGACACATGCCGATGGTGCAGATCGCCGTTCAGGTCCCAATCGTGTCCCCACTCTTCCAACTGTCCCGCCTTGCCGATCTCCAGCGGCCGCAGTTTCGCCTTCGCCGCCTCCAGCTTCCCGCGGAACTCCGCGTCCACGCCCAGCACCTTCTCTGCCGCAATCACATTGGTGAACAGGTCCCACACAATCTCCCGTTCCACCGCCGTATTGTCGGAGACCGTCCCCCGCACGCCCTCGTCCGTCTTGAAGCCATTCTCCGGCGACAGCGACGGCGAAGTGCTCAGCAACCCGTCCTTCCCCTCCTGCAAAATGCTCAGGTAGAACTCCGCCGAACCCTTCATCACCGGGTAGTACTTCGCCAGATAGACCTTGTCCCGCGTGAACGCGTAGTGCTCCCACAGGTCCTGCATCATCCATCCGCCGCCGCCGAAGAACGCTCCATACGGCATCCCGTCGCCCGGAGCTGTCCATCCCCACGCATTCGTCGTAAACGCCAGCGCCCATCCCGGCGCGTTGTAGTACGCCTTCGCCGTCGCCTCGCCCGGCTTCACCACGCTCGCGTCCAGCCGGATGGCCGGCATGTGCAGCTCCGAGAGGTTTGCTGTTTCCGAGGGCCAATAGAACATCTCGTAGTTGATGTTCGCCTTGTAGTCGGCCATCCACGGCATGTCAAGCCCGTCGCCCCAGATGCCCTGCGAGTTGGTGGGCAGCGGATTGTCCTCGCGGCTTGAGGCAATCAGCAGATAGCGGCCCATCTGGTAATAGAGCACCGCAAGCGCCGGATCCTTGGCGCCGTCGCCGTAGTTCTTGATGCGCAAATCGGTCGTCTCCGGCGAAGGCGCAACATCGGGCAGCGAGAATTTTACGCGGTTGAACAGCTTTGTATAGTCGGCCTCATGCGCCGCCAGCAGAGCGCCATAGCTCTTGGCCGATGCCGCCGCCAGCGTCCGCGTCACCGCCGGGTGAGGGTCCGGCCCGCGGTAGTTCTTGTCGTAGTCAAGAATGTAGGTGGTGCCCGTCGCCAAAATCACGGTCGCTTCGTTGGCGCCGGTCACCACAATTGCGCCGTCCACAGTCTTCACCGAGCCGCCCTTGGCGCGCACCTTCACCTGCGCCTCATAACTCATGTTGCCGGGCAGCTTTCTCTCCGGCCGATCGGTGTTCCCGGTCATCACCAGGGTGTCGCTGCCCTGGGCCACCGTTTTGGCGCCCTCGATGCGCGAGAGCTTGAGGGTAAAACCGATTGAGCCTGGCTTTGTGCAGGTGATGTGCGTGACGATGACTCCGTTGGGATGACTGGAAAAGGACTCGCGGCGATAAGTGTCCGCGCCGACTTTGAACTCCACGCCCGCGATGGCCTTGCCGATATCCAGCCAGCGCCAGTAGTCCGTGACCGCGCCCTCGGGAAGCGTGAACTCCAGGTCCAGGTTGCCCAGAGTCTCATACGAGGCGTTATAGAGGGTCGACGAGGTCAAATTCTGCGACACCAGCTTGTCCGCCGCCGCCCAGTCGCCGTCCGCAAGCGCCTTGCGAATCGCCGGCAGCGCCTTGTACGCATCGGGACGATTCTGGTCCGGCTGCGGCCCGCCGCTCCACACTGTGATGTCGTTCAGTTGCAGCCGCTCGCGCTGCGGCAGGCCATAGACCATCGCGCCCAGCCGTCCGTTGCCGATCGCCAGGGCGTCGGTCCACTGCTTCGACGGCGTCCGGTACCACAGCATCAATGGATCGCTCGGACCCTGTGTGCGGCTCTCCACTGCCGGATTCACAGGCAGCGGCGCGGGCGGCGCGGACCTCTGTGCGTTGCCGGCCTCGCAGACCAGCAGAAAAGTGAAGGATGCAGCGGCGGACACAACAGCGGCGAAAAGAAAATTGCGTTTCACACGGCCTCACAAAGTACAGCGAATATTGTTTTCAGGGCATTTCCTCGGTTACTTCTACGATTACTGAAAAATGCGCATTTCAATAATCGCGCCTTTCGACCCAGACAACAAAAAAATAGCTTGCGGATGGATCCAGGTTGGCAAGGGGTGGGATGCGAGAATCTGAGCTTCGAT
>PLOT01000229.1 GCA_003142215.1 Granulicella sp.
TCCAGCCGGCTCTGCTCGCGCTTCGGCATCCGCGCCTCCGCCTTGCCCAGGTCGAAGATCACGTCCATCGGCTCCAGCCGCTTCACCGTCGCGTTCAGCACCTCGCCCGCGCGGTGGTTGTACTCCAGGAACACCGTATCGCGCTCTGCCTCGCGCACCTTCTGAAAGATCACCTGCTTCGCCATCTGCGCCGCAATCCGTCCCAGTGGAGTGGTGTCCTTGTAGAAGCGCAGTTCGCCGCCCACCTCAACCTCGGGAGCCAGCGCGTGCGCCTGCTCCAGCGTCAGTTGGTTGATCTCGTCCTCCACCTGCTCCGGCCCCTCCACCACGGTCTTGAAGACGTACGCGCGAATCTCGCCCGTCTCCTTGTCCAGCTCCGCGCGCATGTTTTCCTGCGTCTTGTAGTATTTGCGCGTCGCCAGCGCGATCGCATCCTCTACCGCGCCCACCACAATCTCGGGCTCGATTCCCTTGTCCTTGCTCAACGTCTCGATCGACTGGTACAGAACACTCGCCATCGCTTCACTCACCTTCATCCGTTGCCAAAATCGTATTGCTAACTTCCAGTCTCACAGTGTGAGACCGTCATCCCGACCGGAGCGAAGCGGAGTGGAGGGACCCCCGCATTTGCCTTTGTCGTTGTCTGTTCTAAATCTCAACCACTAAATTCGCCTTCTCCACATCCTTCAACGCAATCTCCAGCACGCTGTTCCCTGTTCCCTGTTCCCTGTTCCCTGACTTCTTCCCCTTCTGCTTCACAGCAGCCAGGTCGATCTTCAACATACCGTCCGCAAACCCTGTCAACCGTCCCGTCCACTCGCGGCAGCTATTCACCGGAGTAAACGTCTTCACCTTGATCAAGCTCCCGGCAAACCGCGCAAACTCCTCCGCCCGCGAGAGCCTCCGTTCCAGTCCCGGCGACGAAACCTCAAGCGTGTACTCCGCTCCCGGAACCACATCCTCTATATCCAGCAGCGTGCCAAAGTCCGTGGCAAAAGCCGCGCAATCCTCATGCGTCACGCCGCTCAGCAGTTCCACCGGAACGCCCTTCGGTAGATATTCAACTTCTCCAGCCTCGGCGCGCGCCTTCAACCTCGCACGCTCGGCCGCGTCCTTCTCCACAAAAACCCGCAGCGCACGCGACTTTCCGCCGCCGCCAAACTCCACTTCCACAACTTCCAGACGATGAGATGCGGCAACCCGCTCTGCCAGCCGCCGAATCTCGTCCATCTGCAATGCCATAACGCCTTTTCAGCCCGTTCTTTCAGTAGGATGCCGTCGACGACAACCAAACCGTCTTTGGAGCAACAAAAAGTGGGCTTTCGCCCACTCATCTCTTCCGCCATTTCCGCCGGTGCGCACACGGCTCCTTGCCGAACAGCGGAACAAACTTGTTCGCTCTTTCAAGATACGCCAAAAACCATGGAAATTCAATCCCAGCTACATGGAAATCCTTCAAGTCTGCCCACTAAAGGTATAAACTCGACCCAGAATGGCGACCGCACCTCTCCAATTCGATGCCAGCGTCACCGAGGAGAAGATCCTTGCCGCAGTCCAACGCATCGTCGCGGTCGCCAACCCCATCCGCATCATCGCCTTCGGCTCCCGCGCCCGCGGCGACTTCCGCCCCTCTAGCGATCTCGACCTAGCCGTCATTGTCGACCAGCTTGAACCCGGAGCCAAGCCTCCTGTCACCCGCGGCTCACTGGATCAAGTCGTCATGTCCGTCGATCTGCTTGTCTTTGGGCGTGAACGTCATGAGCGGATGCGTCGTTGCATGGGAAGCGTCAACGAAGAGATCGACCGGGATGGCCTGGAGCTATATAACCGTGAAGATGGACAACGAACAGATCGAAGAGCTATCGCGCGCCTCGTCAGATGATGAGATCGTCCTGTCGCTTCCCGTGCCGGATCGAATCTTCGGCTTCCACGCGCAACATGCCATCGAAAAGCAACTGAAGATGCTGATCCTCGGCAATCGCAAACGACACGAGTTCACCCACGATCTCCTCGCACTCTGCGTCGCAGTTGAAGACCTCGGGGAGATACTGCCAGCCGTTCCCTTTTCCATCGCCGACCTCACCGACTTTGCCGCGCAGTTCCGCTATATCTCGCCCCGCGAGTTGAGCCCCACCGAGCGCGACCAGATCCGCGAGACTGTTCGCATCCTCCGCGAACACGTCCACGCCCGTCTCCTGATTCTGATTCCCTGAATCGCCTCAAGCGCAGCTCCCCTCCGCGGCCCGCTTTGCCCCAACCGCTCCACCAGCCTACAATCAAACAAACCCGGCACAGAAATCCAACCCACGCAGTCGCGAGTTGGCCCACGCAGCCGCCAGCCAGAACGGAAGATATGATCCCCTCCCCGATCCCCGAAGCCCTCACCTTCGACGATGTCCTCCTCGTCCCCGCCTACAGCGAGGTCGTTCCCAATCAGGTCAGCACCCAGACCCAGCTCACCCGCAACATCACCCTCAACACCCCGCTCATCTCGGCCGCCATGGACACGGTCACCGAGTCGCGTCTGGCCATTGCCATGGCGCAGCAGGGAGGCATCGGCGTCATCCACCGCAACCTCACCATCGCGCAGCAGGCCGGCGAGATCGACAAGGTCAAGCGCTCCGAGTCCGGCATGATCGTCGATCCCGTCACCATCACCCCCGAGCAGCCCATCTCCGACGCGCTCGAACTGATGCGCCGCTTCAAGATCTCCGGCGTCCCGGTCACGCGCAAGGGTCGCCTGGTTGGCATCCTCACCAACCGCGACCTCCGCTTCGTCTCCCGCACAGACATCCCCATCGACGACGTGATGACCAAGACCGATCTCGTCACCGTGCCCGTCGGCACCACGCTGGAGGAGGCCGAGCTCATCCTCCACACGCACCGCATCGAGAAGCTGCTGGTCGTCAACGAAGAGTACGAGCTCAAGGGCCTCATCACCGTCAAGGACATCCAGAAGAAGCTGAAGTATCCCAACTCATCGAAGGACAGCAAAGGCCGTCTGCGCGTCGCCGGAGCCATCGGAGCCACCGGAGACTTCCTCGAGCGTGCCGCCGCCCTCATCGAGATGCGCGTCGACGCACTGGCCATCGATAGCGCCCACGGCCACTCCTCGCGCGTCCTCGCCGCCGTCGCAGAGGTCAAAAAGCGCTTCCCCGACACCGACCTGATGGCCGGCAACGTCGCCACCTACGACGGAGCAATGGCCCTCATCGATGCCGGCGCGGACGCCGTCAAGGTCGGCATCGGCCCCGGCTCCATCTGCACCACCCGCATGGTCACCGGCGCCGGAATGCCCCAGATCACCGCCATCACCGAGGCCACGCGAGCCGCCGCCAAGCACGGAATCCCCATCATCGCCGACGGCGGCATCAAGTACTCCGGCGATGTCACCAAGGCCATCGCCGCCGGAGCCAACGTCGTCATGATCGGCTCGCTCTTCGCCGGAGTCGACGAGTCGCCCGGCGAGACCATCCTCTACCAGGGACGCAGCTTCAAGGCCTACCGCGGCATGGGTTCGCTCTCCGCCATGTCCCAGGGCTCCGGCGAACGCTACTTCCAGAGCGCGGAAGACATGACCGAAGCAGCCAGCACCGAACGCGAAAACCTCACCGCCCGTGAGACCAGCGGAGGCAACCGCCTCGCCAAGTTCGTCCCCGAGGGCATCGAAGGCCGCGTGCCTCACCGCGGCCCGCTGGAGGCCATGGTCTATCAACTCGTCGGCGGACTCCGCTCCGGCATGGGCTACCTCGGCTGTAGCACCATCCCGGAGCTACACGCCAACGCCCACTTCATCCGCATCTCCAACGCCGGCCTTCGAGAGAGCCACGTCCACGACGTCATCATCACCCGCGAGGCCCCCAACTACCACGCAGAGTAGAACTCGCCACAAGCCGTGATCCACTCCCGGCTGAAAGTTCAGGTTGATGCGCCCAGTCTTCTTCTGTAACTCATTGCCCCCGTCGCCACCCTCTCGTCCAGGCTGGCGATGGTACTTCAGCGTCTGGACTCCCGTCGTGATCGCTATCGCAATCATCTGCGTCGAGTCCACAGATACCTTCTCGTCTCAGAACACCAGCAGTTTTCTGCGGCCCATCCTCCAGCGCTGGTTTGGCCACATCAACGACAGCTCCTGGGACCTCTACCACCACTATCTGCGCAAGAGCGGCCACTTCGTCGGCTACGGTTTGGTGGCCTTCGCATTTCTCCACGCATGGCTGCATACGCTCGACCGCCGCGCAATCGGTTCCCTGCTCGAATGGCGCATCAAGTCGTCCCTGCTCGCCATCCTCTCAACGGCCTTCATCGCCAGTTGCGACGAGTACCATCAGACCTTCATCCCCAGCCGCACCGGCTCGCCCTACGACGTCCTGCTCGACACTGCGGGCGCCAGCGCGCTCTGTCTCCTGGTCTGGCTCATTTGCTGGAGCAGGCGGCCGCGTGCCCCATTCATCGCGGTCGTATCGCGATGAGTGGGATCGACGACTGCGGCTGGCCCGCACCCAATCTCAGCGCCGCTTGAACTGCGGCTCCAGCACCATCGCGTCGAAGCGGTGCCGCAGCGTAAAGCCAAACCGCTCGTACAGCCTTACCGCCTGCTCATTGCCCTCGGTCACGGTAAGCGTGATGGCCTCAAAGCCCGCGTCCCGCAGGCTCTTCGCGCTCCGCTCCAGCAGCCCGCGGCCTAGCCCGCGGCCGCGATACGCCTGCGCAACGCACAACTGCGTGATGTGCGCGACCTTCACGCCCACCCGCGAGCAAAGCACCATGCCCACCAGCGCGCCGCTTCGCCGCTCCCGCAGCATCCAGGAGAAGCTCGCCTCAAAGATGCCACATCCAGGAAAGCGCACGATGTTGTGCAGAAACCGCAGTGACCCGTGCAGTGAGCGGTACTGGTCGTTGATCAGCGCGTCGGAGTGGCCCACATAGCAGGCATGGATCAGCTCGGCCGCGGCCTGGTAGTCCTCTGGCGTCCACAGCGACAACGCCAGCTCTGGCGCAACGCCAGGCAGACCAGCCGCATCCGCCGTCGCCGCATCCCTCAGCTTCGGCGAACCACGCCCGTCAAGCGCGCACTCCAGAAACAGCCGCGGGTACACCGTAAACTCCGGCCCGGAAAAAAGGTCGGCAAACTCGCCCGCCTCGAACAGCAGCAGTTGCGACTCCACGCGATCGACTCCCGGCGTGTGCCGCAGCAGCTCCAGCATCGGCACCAGCAGGGCCCGCGTCGCGTCGGCGTCGCTCATCGTCCTGTGGCCTGCGGCGAATGCGTCGCCGATCACCGCCTTGATTCCCTCGTAGACGCAGAACGTGTAGCCGCACACGCGGCCCCGGTCGAGCGCCACAAAGCCGGTCAGAATGCGAGACTCCAGATACTGCAGCAGAAGCTCGGTCGAGCTTCGGTAGTCCCAGCGCAGGCGGTCGCGCCATGCGTCAGCCTCGCGCTCCAGCAGAGGCCGCAGTTGGCGCGCGGAGAAGTGCCGCACATCGAGTACTTCGATCTCGGACGCAACCGGCACGCTAGCCATGGCCCTCCACGTACATATACGGCTTCAACTCTCCATCCGAAATCAGTCCCTACTGTACCCGGCCCATTCTGATCCGCTACCGGCCAAACTCTATTTGTGCTCGGACTCGAATTTTTTGTAGGTCTTGTCCAGTTCGTCAACCCCGGAACTTAGTATTAACAGACGAAACTGCATCCTGCCGATGCGATCGGTCTCTATATCAATCTGCGCGGGAGATGGAACCCAGTCGTCGGGATGGGAGACGAGGAGGGAGCCCGAATTGGTTAACTCTTCTAGAAGTTGCAGTGCGACCTGGGATAACCAGTCCTGCTGAAGATAGATGTCAGAGAAGGTCTGGGCATCTTTGTAGGGCATATAGGCAATTGCCCCTGTGGTCTGCGCTGTCTTCCAGGACATATCGTCAAAGGTTTCCATGCCACCCCCTAAACTTATTAGGCCTCTTTTGGGGTGGGGATGTGCCCGCATCTCCGCCAGTATCTTCTGGTCAGCTTCCAGTTGCTTCTGGCCATCCTTGATCTGTTGGCGTCGGTGACCCATTTCTTTCGCGTTAGTGGCAATCTCGGCGCGCAAGCCAGCCTCAGCCTCGTGGGCCAGATGACGATGATACTCAACCTCCACCAAACCCTCCAGGCTCAGAGCGATGAGCAAACCGAGGGTGATGATAAAGAGATGCATAAAGATTTCCTTGACGCCGTACAGCTTTTCGTGGGGTACGTGAATGTCAATCACAATATCCTCCAAATCAACTACTGGACGAGCTTATAAGAGTCGAGGTTTATCCGTACACCGCGCACGGAAAATAACTTCGCAGGCTTACGGCTTTGCATAGACCTTGTACACCTGCAAACCCCGCGCCGGGTATTCGATGATCTGCTGATAGACGCGCCCGGCCAGCAGAGGTTCCAGCGCGGGCGTGTCTTTGGCTGGAACCACCAGCAGATGCTCCTCCGCGGGAACACCATCCACTCCGTACTCGATCAGTTGCTCGTTGCGATAGAAGGAGAGGCCGTAGACCATGTCGCGCTTCACGCCCTCCACCGCCACCACCCGCACCTCCGGCGCTTTCTGCTGCATCTCACGCGCCAGCGGCCGCGCCGAATAGTTCAGATCCAGGTCCTTGCCATGGAAGCCGAGCAGAAACACCAGAGCCCCCAGCACTGGAATCAGCGTAGCGTTGCGCACCTGCGCGATGCCGCCCAGGCGGATTGTCTGCACCACGGCGAAGAACACAAGCAGGGCCGCCGCGCTCGCGACCGCAAGCCATCGCGCCGGCGGCACCAGCGTGTCGTACACCATGTGCTGCGGCGCCAGCACAATCACGAACGCCACCAGAGCGCAGGCCGCCGCATGGGACCATAGCAGCCACCGCGGTAGCCCCACGCGCCGAATGCGATTAAGATAGTCGCCCGTCAGAATCGTCAGCGGAGGAATCGACGGCAGAATGTAGCCCGGCAGCTTCGACTTCGAGCAGGTGAAAAACACGATGGGAAACAGCGCCCACAGTACAAGAAACTCAGGAAACGCATCGCCCGCCCGCGGCAGCCCCAGGTAGCACTTCGGATTCAGCTTCACCTTCCATTCAGCAATCGAAGCGCTCATCGCGGCCACCAGCGCCCGGATGGCAATCACCGTCCACGGCATCAGACCCACCAGCCCCACCGCCAGGTAATACCACACCGGCTGATGGTGCTGGTACAGGTTGGTCGCAAAGCGTTCCAGGTTGTGCTCGACGAAGAACTGCTCCACGAACGTTGGGTTCTCCCGCTGCACCGCGATGTACCACGGCAGCACCATCGCCAGATACAGAAGCACGCCGGGAATCCAGATCGTCCGCCGCAGCGCCGTCCACTCCCGCCGCAGCCCCAGAAACAACAGGATGATGCACAGCGCCAGGAACGGCGCAATCGGCCCCTTGGCCAGCGTCGCCGCAGCGCCGAAGAAGTACAGGTCGAACAGCCAGAACTTCAACCCCGTCTCGTACCACGCGTACCACCCCAGCATTCCAATGCACAGCGGCGCAGCCATCTGCATGTCGGTCGATGCTCCGCGCGCAAACCCGATGATCGCCACCGACGACGCGGTAATCAGCGCAGCATCCAGTTGTCCTCCGGGCCGGAAGCGCCGCATGTGCAGAAAGATCATCGCAATCAGAAGAAACGCGCCGTAGGCCGAGGGAAGCCGCGCCGCCCAGTCCGAGACGCCGAACTCCCTGAACGAGCTCATCGCCCGCCAGTAGTAGAGCGCCGGCTTTTCCAGCCACGGATGCCCATACAGGATCGGCGTCACCGTGCCGCCGTCCAGGCAGCGCAGCGAGTTCTTGATGTCGGTCAACCGCAGGCTGCGCGGCACCATTCTGGCGTGCAGCTCGTTGCAGGTCTCGTTGTGCGCCTCCAGCATCTCGCGCGCAATCTGCGCGTAGCGCGGCTCATCGGCACCCATCAGTCCGATCTGATCGCCGCCCAGAATCGGCACCAATCCATAGAACAGCAGGAAGGCCGTCGCCAGCAGCAGCACGGCGATCTCCATCGGCGACTCGCCCCACACGCGCAGTCCCCAGTCGCGCAGCCACGCCACCGCCGCGTTGCGCGTTCCTGCATCTCTCACAACGGGTTGTGCGGTTTCAGTCAATGAAGTTCCATCGCCAGAGAAGCCTGCATGAGCCAAACAAGGCTACCAGACTCATCCCTCGCCCGGCGCGGCCGCCTTCGCAGCCTTTTCCTCTCGCCTCTTGTCGCGCTTGCGCAGCCGTCCCAACAGCTCGTCCATGCGTCCGGTCAGCCGCTCCGTGCGGTCGATGGCAAACGTCAACTCCGGCACATGGCGCACTCCCATCCGCTCCCGCAGTTGCGAGCGAATATAAGCTCGCGCAGCCATCAACCCGGCCAG
>PLOT01000105.1 GCA_003142215.1 Granulicella sp.
AAACTCCCGCCGCCCGCTTGCATAGCTCTTTCTCAACCGAATAAGTCGCACCGAATCAATATTTTAGCCGCAACTCACGGCGAATGAATCTTTTGCCGTATTCATCCGCGTCAGGGCCTCTTTTCCACCCATAACCCTTATGACCTGAATATTTTAGCCGCAACATCAATACAATCAATCTTTTGGCCAACCATAGCCCGCGCAACCGATTGATTCTAAGCAGCTTGCTCCTAAATGTTTCATTATCTATCTTTTACCTGTGGCCACTACATAGCAATCAACTTACCCACCCATCCATCGCAAGGGGGGATGGCAGGGGGAGGGGGAGGGGGAGAATAAACAGCAAACAAATGGCGAATAAAAAGCTCCTGCGTTTGCCCAGCTTCGCAATCTGGTATCGCGCGCTACGGCAGACTCGCCTCGAAGGCCGCGAAGCGCCGCTCCAACTCCCACTGCTCGGCCGCTCGCTCGCTCGACTTCAGCAGCGCCTGGCACTTTGCACCTGGCAACTCAGTACCCGCAGACTGCCCCGCGCACGCAGCCTTCATCCGTGTAAAGTCGTCCGGCTTTTGCCACAGGCCCTCGCCGGGCAGAAAACTATGCTCCAGCGAGGTCCGAGCCATCGCCTTCAGGTCGAGATAGCCCAGCCCGTACTCCATCGCCGCGCGCACATATTCATGTGTCAAATCGATGCGCGAGACGCCCTCGTCGTCGGTCGAAAGAGCCACCGGAACATGCGCCGCGCGGTACTCCGGCAGCGGATGGTGCGGCGGAACAACGCCCAGGATCACGTCGTTCGAGGTCAAATTAATCTCCACCATCACATGCCGCGCCGCCATCTCCTTCAGCAGCGCGTGCGGATTCGTCTCGTACATCACATCGACGCCATGCCCGATCCGCTCCGCGCGGCCCAGCTCGACCGCCTCGCGAATGTGAAACTTCAGTCCCGCTGGTGGAACCAGTCCCGGCGCCAACTCGCCAGCATGGAGAGAAATATGCACCTTCGGATAGACGCCATGCAGATAGTCCAGCATGTGCATCTGCCGGTTGTACTCGCTCATTGCGAGCGTCGCGTCCTCGGGCTGCACGAAGTTGAGGCCGGCGTCGTTGGCATCTGCACTCGCCACCTCGAAGGCAAGCAGCGTCTGCGCGAAGACCTGCTGCGGTGGAAAGGCGCGCAGCACCTGGTACAGCCACCGTATCTTCACCGAGCAGGCCGCCGCAGCATTCGCTTCGCCGCAGTGCTCAATCCTGTTGCGCGCGGCAAGCGCGTCGTCCATCTCCTTGGCATCCAGCGCCGCCTCCGTGCGCAGCCCGCCCGCAAGCAGCTTCTCCCGCAGCGCGGAGAGTTCAGCCCGCGAGGTCCCCGTCGCATCGCCCTCGAAGCCCGGCGCAGAGCTATCAGCCGAGTCGTTATCACGCGAAGCGTCAAGCACCCCACGAAGTGGCCAGCCCAGCGAGTTCCACAGTGGGGCCAGATCGAAGAAGCTCGGCGTCTGCATCACTTCGAGGTACTGCTCGTTCTGCGAGGCCGCGCGCGTGGCAACCTCATCCAGCCACTCGCCCGTGTGCGATTTGTCCAGCCCGCCGAAGCGGTCGAATGTGGCGAAGAACTGGTCGTGTCCGCTCACGCCCGACGATGGCACGAAGTCGCGCATCGAGAAGGCATCCACCAGTGAGTCGTAGAGCCGTTGGTTCTGGAAGACGCTGGCCGCAGGCACGTTTTCATCCGCGCAGATCGGGCCCGTTGGCGGGTCCTTGGCGAGCCCCGCATTCTTCGCAAAGCTCAGCGTCTTCGGATTGACGCAAAGGTTGTCAGCCGCGGCCTCCTTCAGAAACGTCTCGGCGTAGACCGCTCCGGAGAGGTGCATATGCAGATCGCCGCCCTTGGGCATCTTCGCGAGAAACGCTTCGAGGGCGAGCGCGTTGGCCTTCTCTGCCTTCGCCGCCTCGAACGCTCGCACCGCCCGCTGCTCGCCCGGCGTTGCTCCCTGCGCAAGCAATACGACCGGCATCAGTGTCAGCGTCGAAAGCAGCAGCAATGCCGATATGAATGCTCGCCTTCGCAGGCGCTCAGGAACTTGGCAGATGCGGGGCATGGAGGCTCACCTCTTGCTGCACCGTGGATGCAGACACCCAGCATAACGCGATTATCGACAGCACGACGGGCGCATGGTTTGGCGCAGGCAGCCGGGGTTGCTATACTTTAGCTGGTGCTTGAACCCGCCGCAGTTGACCGCGCGGATTTCTCGCTCTCGCCCGGGCGCTCTTGGCTGTCCCGAATCAGGCGTACCGCATCGCCAAGGCCAGATAGCTCAGTGGTAGAGCGCGGCCCTGAAAAGGCCGGCGTCGGCGGTTCAATCCCGTCTCTGGCCACCATTTCTCACTTGATTCAGATTCCAGGCGCGCTCTGGCCGAGCCTCGGCTCAGTGGTCGCTCGCGGCACTGAAGAGGCCCTCGCGCCGGCGGTTCAATCCCGTCTCTGGCCACCATTTCTCACTGGATTCAGATTCCAGGCGCGCTCTGGCCGAGCCTCGGCTCAGTGGTCTCTCGCCGTTCGACCGCAGGATGTACTGGTTGGTCAGAGAAAATCCTGCATGATCTTCTCTCGCAATGAACTCCTGCGCGGGGTCATCTCAACCAAGACCACGCCGCACGGTCTTTCCGGCATCACATTTCTTGTGAAAATGACCTGGATGTGAAACTTCGCCGGGCTGTTCATTCGTCTTCCCATTACGTATTCCATGGTTCCGGCTCTCTCCGTGTTGACCGCAAGACCAGCCATCCGGCCATCGTTCTCCGACTTCGAGAAACATTAGCCCAGAAGCTACACGAGTTGTTCTGAAAGGTTGCATCATGAGCAAAGCAAGGCTCCTCTTTGGTTCCACGTTTCTAGCCCTGGCAGTTCTTCTGTCGTCCAGCGCGGTGGCGCAACCGGCCACCCATGTGCTGCCGAAGGTCGCCAAACCGGTCGTCAATTCTCCGGTGACCCTCACCGACAACGGCGACTCGTGGACCCTGGACAACGGCATCATCAAGGCCACCATCTCCAAGCGCGACGGCAATCTCTCGTCGCTGGTCTATCATGGCGTCGAGATCCTGACCCGCGGCAAGTACTGGGAACAGACGCCCGCCGGTACCATCACCGCACGGGTGACCATCGACCCGGCGACCAATGGCGGCGAACGCGCGGAGGTCTCCGTTAAAGGCGTCAATCCTGGCGGTGGCGCTCGTGGTGGTGAAACTCCTGGTGAGGGCGCTCCCAACGCCGGCGCTCCCCGTCCCGGTGGAGCTCCCAACGCCGGCGCTGCCCGTCCCGGTGGAGGCTTTCCCGGTGGTGGAGGCCCACGCGGCGGTGGCATGGACATTGAGACGCGCGTGACGTTGGAGCGCGGTGTCAGCGGCTTCTACACCTACGCCGAGTACACCCATCACGCCTCCTATCCTCGCGCCGGCGAGGGCGAAAGCCGCTTCATCCTGGAGGATATGAACCCCACCTTCGACTGGCTCTCCGTCGATAAAGACCGCAACCAGCTGATGAGCCACGCGCCCGAAGACCACATGATTCACGCCAAGGAGCAGAGCATCTACACGACCGGCATCTACAAGAACTCGGTCGAGCACAAATACAGCTACAACGCCCCGATGTACAAACTCCAGGCCTGGGGCTGGTCCAGCACCAAGGACCATATTGGCGTCTACTTCATCAATCCATCGACCGAGTACATTGTCGGCGGCCCGGAGAGGCTGGACCTGATCGACCACATGACCGCTCCCGGAGCGGCGTCCTATCAAGCAATCATCCTCGACTACTGGACCAGCGGCCACTACGCCGGGGGCGCGGGCAACAGTATCCCCGCCGGCGAGGAGTGGAGGCACGTCGTCGGCCCGATCTTTGTATACTTCAACCGGATCGCCGATCCCAAAGATCCCTCCCAGACCGAACTGGACAAACTGACGGCCACCTCCGGCAGCGGGATGCCGGTGGTGCCCGCGGAATGGCATGACAACAGCCTCGCTCTGTGGGATGACGCGGTTGCCAAGTCGAAGGAGGTAAAGGCCGCATGGCCCTATAGCTGGGTGGAGGG
>PLOT01000266.1 GCA_003142215.1 Granulicella sp.
CGATTGATTCCAAACCGCTTGCTCCTCAATCATTTGTTGTGTAAGGTTTCCCTGTGGCCACCACATAACAATCCACTTACGCACCCGTCCACCGCCAAGGGGATGGCAGGGGGGGGGGGTGGATGAACAAACAGCGAACAAGAGACGAACAAAAGGCGATCAAGGGTCTTCGCCCAAAATGCTCTAGGATTTTTCGGCACTCTTCAGCGCAAAGGTCTCACCAAGCCACGCGCGCATCTCTGCCTGCATGAGCTTGAGCTTTGCGCCGGGCGATTCTTTGCTGCCCTGAAAGAAATGGTCCGCGCCCGCGATCCAGACCAACCGCTTCGGCTCCGGCGCGCGCTCACAGACTGAGGTCAGCAGTTCGCGCGGGCCAAACTCGTCGTGGCCTCCGCTGATGAAGAGCTTGGGCGCGGAGCACAGCGGCAGAAAACCGTAGGTATAATTGCGCCCTTCGGCACGGACCGGCAAACCCAGGCCGATCAAGCCCTTCACACGCGCATCGCCGCAGCAGACCCGCAGACCAACCTGCGCGCCGAAGGAGAAACCGGCGAAGAGGATTGGGCGATGGAACTCCGCGTCCAGCCAGTCGAGCGCCGCGCGCACGTCATCCTGTTCGCCGTGCCCGTGGTCGTGTTCTCCTTCGCTGAGGCCCACGCCGCGAAAGTTGAAGCGAAGCACGGGAAGCCCGAAGGATGAGAAGACCTTCATTGCGTGGTAGACAACTTTGTTGTGCATCGTGCCGCCGCCCGACGGATGGGGATGGCAGATCAGCGCCGAATAAGGCGCATTCGCGCTCCCCGTGTTGAGGAGAGCCTCGAGCCGGCCTGCGGGTCCGCGCAGGCCGTCCAGCGAGCGGATTTGGGAGGAGGAATGCGGGCGGTGGGCTGAGGTCGAAGTCATCTCCTCCAGTCTAATCGGCGAGCCCCGGATTCAACGCGGGAGTCTGACGGGTTATCCTGTAGCTAATGGCCATCGACGCAATCGAACTGACGCGCTGCCTCGTCAACATCGAATCCACCTCCTACCACGAGGGCGCGGTTGGCGCGTTTCTCGCCGACTTTCTCGCCGCGCAACGCTATGCGGTGGAGCGCATGGCGGTGGAGCAGCGCGATCCCGCGCGGACGCAGGGTGACAGCGCGGGCGAACGATTCAACGTCTACGCCGCAGAGCCTGGAGTTACGCCCGACGTTGTTCTCTCGACGCACATGGACACCGTTCCGCCCTTCTTCGGATGCACGGAAGACGATGAGTTTCTCTACGGGCGCGGAGCGTGCGATGCCAAGGGAATTATTGCCGCGCAGGTTGCCGCGGCGGAGCGGCTGCGCGAGGCGGGCGTGAAGGTTGGGCTGCTGTTTGTGGTTGGCGAGGAACGCGACTCGGCTGGGGCGAAGGTTGCCAACGTGAACCCGCGTGGCTCGCGCTTCCTGATTAACGGCGAGCCGACGGACAACCGCCTCGCGCTGGCCACCAAGGGAGCGTTGCGCGTGGAACTGCGCGCGCACGGGCGCATGGCGCACTCGGCCTACCCGGAGCTGGGCGAGTCGGCGATCGCCAAGCTGGTGGAGGCGCTGCACGATGTTTTGGCTATGCCGCTGCCGATCGAGCCGGAGTTTGGCGAGGCGGGCACGACGACAGTGAACATCGGGCTGATCTCCGGCGGCCATGCGCCCAACGTCGTCGCGGACAAGGCCGAGGCCCATCTGCTGGTGCGCACTGTCGGGTCGTCGCAGCAGGTGACGGACGCGATCCGGCGCGTGGTTGCCGGGCGCGCCGAGGTCACTACATCGCTCGACCTGGCGTGCGTGCGCATGAGGCGCGTGGGCGAGCTGCCGACGATGGTGGCGAAGTTTGCCACCGACATTCCCATGCTGAGGGCATGGGGCGAGCCGTTCCTGCTGGGGCCGGGGTCGATCCACGTGGCGCACACCCCGGACGAGAGGATCAGCAAGAAAGAACTACTGACCGCGATTGACCTTTACGTTGATTTGGCAACGAGCCTGGTGCGATGAATTACAGCCTGCTTTTCCTCAGCGGCACGCGGGTTCCGGCAGGCTTAAACTATGAGCATGGCTGCTGAGTTTACCCATCTTCATTTGCATACGGACTACTCCTTGCTGGACGGCGCATGCGACGTGGAGAAGCTGGTGAAGCACGTTCACGCGCTGGGGCAGACGTCGGTGGCGATGACCGACCACGGCAACATCTTTGGCGCGGTGCATTTTTTCAACGCGGCGAAGGAGAAGGGGATCAAGCCGATCCTGGGCTGCGAACTCTACATCTGCAAGGAAGAGGACCACCGCGCCAAGCCCGATCCCGACCTGAAGTATAACCACCTGATAGTGCTGGCGGAGAACGAAGAGGGCTATCGCAACCTGGTGCGGCTGACCAGCGAGGCGGCGCTGCATGGCTTCTATCGCAAGCCGCGCATCAGTAAGGATTATCTTGCGAAGCACTCTGCTGGGCTGATCGGCTTCTCCGGCTGCCTGGCGGGCGAGATTGCGCAACACGTTATGGAGGGCCACTACGAGCAGGCCAAGGCGACCGCCGGCCAGTATCAGGACATCTTTGGGCGAGGCAATTTTTTCCTGGAGATTCAGGACCACCAACTGGAGCCGGACAAGCTGGTATGCGATGCGATGTTCCAACTGGAAAAAGAGCTGGACATTCCGCTGATTGCGACCAACGACTCGCACTACATTGGAGCGGACGACAGCCGCGCGCACGAGATTCTGCTCTGCGTGCAGACCGCCGGATCGATGAACGACCCCAAGCGGTTCAAGTTCGACACCAACGAGTTCTACATCAAGAGTGCAGACGAGATGGCGCGACTGTTTGCTCATGCGCCGCATGTGGTGAGCGGAACCATGCAGTTCCCGGAGCGCTGCAACCTCGAACTCAGCAAGGTAAAAGATCCCTTCCCGGAGTTTCCCGTGCCCGAGGGCGAGACGCTGGACAGCTACTTCGAGAAGATATGCCGCAAGGGGCTGGAGAAGCGGCTGGCCACGTCGATCGAACACTTGCGCGCCACGGGCCTGCTGAAGAAGACGATTCCCGACTATCACGCGCGGCTGGATCGCGAGATCGCCTGTATCCAGCAGATGAAGTACCCCGGATACTTCATGATTGTGTGGGACTTCATTCGCTACGCGCGCGAGCAGTCGATTCCCGTAGGGCCAGGGCGCGGATCGGCCGCCGGCTCGCTGGTGGCGTACTGCATGGAGATCACCGACATCGACCCGCTACAGCACGAGCTTCTGTTCGAGCGCTTCCTGAACCCGGAGCGCGTCAACATGCCGGACATCGACATCGACTTCTGCATGAACCGCCGCGGCGAGGTGATCGAGTACGTCAAGCAGAAGTACGGCGAAGACCAGGTGGCGCAGATCATCACGTTCAACACGATGGCTGCGAAGGCGGCGATCAAGGACGTTGGACGCGCACTGGACATGCCATACGGCGAGGTCGATCGCATTGCAAAATTAATTCCGGCGACGATTGGGATCACGATCGAGAAGGCGCTGAAAGATTCTCCTCCGCTGGCCGCGGCGTATGAAGACCCCAAGATTCGCGAGCTGATTGATACGGCGATGCGGCTGGAAGGACTTGTGCGCGGGGCGGGCGTTCATGCGGCGGGCGTGGTGATTGCGCCCAAGCCGCTCACCGAACTTGTGCCGGTGACGCGCACCAAGGACGANNGGCCTGCTGAAGATGGACTTCCTCGGCCTGACCACGCTCACCGTCATAGATGACGCGCTCAAACTGATCAAATTGACGAAGAGCGTTGACCTCGACCTCACGACAATCGCGCTGGACGATGCGACGACGTACGAGCAGGTCTTCCATCGCGCGCTGACCTCGGGCGTTTTTCAGTTTGAATCCAGCGGGATGCGCGACGTGCTGCGCCGCTATCGGCCCACCAGCGTCGAAGACCTCACAGCATTGAATGCTCTCTACCGGCCGGGGCCCATCCAGGGCGGCATGATCGACGACTTTATCGAGCGCAAGTGGGGACGGCGCGCGGTGGAGTATCTGCTGCCCGAACTGGAACCGCTGCTGCGCGAGACTCTGGGCGTCATCGTCTACCAGGAACAGGTGATGCAGATCTCCAGCGTGATTGCGGGCTATTCGCTGGGCGAGGCCGACCTGCTGCGCCGCGCGATGGGCAAGAAGGACGAGAAGGAGATGAAGAAGCAGCGCGCGCACTTCATGGCCGGGGCCGCTGCCAACCATCATCCCAAGAATGTCGCAGGAACCATCTTCGACCTGATGGCCCA
>PLOT01000054.1 GCA_003142215.1 Granulicella sp.
AAATGGAAGCAGTACAGCACTGCTGATCACGCCAGCCAACCTCTGAGCAGGACGAAGCCGTGCGCTTCAAGCCTTCCTCAACCCACCGTCATCGCCGCATGGAATCGACCCATGTCCACAGCCTTCGCCAATCCGGCCCCACCCAACAACCGGCCCGTTGCGCGCTTCGCCTGGTTTGTCGTCTTCTACAACATCCTGGTCATCGTCTGGGGAGCGCTGGTGCGCGCCAGCGGTTCGGGAGCGGGCTGCGGCAACCGCTGGCCACTGTGCAACGGACAGATCGTCCCCGTCTCGCCCGGCTTCCATACCATCATCGAATTCACCCACAGGATGATGGTCGGCGGCTCGACCCTCCTCGTCTTCGCGCTGTTGGTCTGGACCTTCCGCGCCACCGTCAAGCATCAGGCCGCGCGCGCGCTCGCCGTCGTCTCGACCCTCCTCCTGCTCAACGAGGCATTTCTCGGCGCGCTCCTGGTCAAGCTGAACTACGTCACCGGCAACCAGTCCACCGGACGCATCGTTCTGCTCTCCATCCACCTTGGCAACACGCTGCTTCTGTTGGCCGCCCTCACCCTGACCGCGCGCTTCCTCTTCACAGGCCAGCGCTGGGCCGATCTCCCGCTCTCGCGTCGCCTCATCGGAATGATCGAGGGCCTCGTCACAACCATCTTCGTCGGCATCACCGGCTCCATCGCCGCGCTGGGAGACACGCTCTTCCCCGCTGCTTCGCTGCACGACTCCATCGCGCAGGACTTCGCCACCGGCTCGCCGATGCTGCTGCGCCTCCGACTCGTCCATCCCGCCCTTGCGCTCATCGCGGCCATCTTCGCACTCTGGCTGGCCACCCGCGAATGCTATATCAGGGCGAGACAGGACGACTCAACAGAATCAGACCCTGGCAAATCCAGCATTGGGGTGATTCGCGCGCAATACGGGCACCGCATGCGCCTCGCCAACCTGCTCCTCATCCTGCTTGGCCTTCAGTTCGCACTCGGCATCGCCGACGTCCTGCTGCTCGCGCCCGCATGGATGCAGCTCCTACACCTGCTCGGAGCAGATATCTTCTGGGTCATTCTGGTTCAACTCGCCACCGAGACCGTTTGGCCGGACGCAGCACCCTCTGCCAGAAAAGCTTAATCGTCAATGCAAATTCCTTGGAAGGGCACGCTTTACGCGTGCCGATGAGCGCATTCTTTTTTAGAGCAAGCGGTTCCTTGACCGATTCGCATCAGTATGTCCTTGCAATCGACGAGAACTACTGCGGACCCGGCTTGCCTGCGATCTTGTCCCCAACCTTCTCGGTACCGTGCGCCGTGTCCTTGGCGGCAACCGTGGTGCCGTGGGCCGTGTCCTTCGCCACGACCGTGGTGCGGTGCGCCGTGTCCTTCGCGGCAATGGTCGTTCGACGCGCCGACTTGCGATAGACCTTCTTCGTCCCGCGCGATGTCTTGTGGACAACCTTCCTGGTCGTCTGATCGGTTGCGTGCCCCGTGTCGACCGCCGCCGCCTTGGTATCGTGACCGGCGTCCTTCATGTCCTGCCCCGCGCCCTGGCCCAGCGCCACGCCGCATCCCAGCCCGAGGCCAAGCCCCGCGGCAAGCAAAATCCGTGCCATCTCTATCTTCTTCATCATCCGTCCCTCCGCCTCGTTTCACGCAGGCTCTATAGCAGTAGATTCCCCATCTTGCCCGCGAGATGTACGGGCGTCACAAATCCTTTGCCGTGTCGAATGGCAACTCCGCGTCGAAATGCGTATATTTTCCTACGTCCGCAAAATCACTCACGGAATCGCACAGCGCGGCCAGACAACGCCGACACCACCGATAGAATGGACGAATAAATCCTCATGCCTGCTGTCTTTATGCCCGCTGCCCCGGTCCCCGCCATGATGCTGCTCGCCTCCACGCATTTGATCCGCCTCGCGCCGGTCGATGTCGCCATTCTGCTGTTCTACTTCGCGATGGTGCTCTTCATCGGTTTTTACGTGAAGAGCTCAACCAACACCAGCGAGCAGTTCTTCCTCGCCGGGCGCGAGATGACAGCCTGGATCGCGGGCCTCAGCTTCGTCTCCGCCAACCTCGGCTCGCTCGAACTGATGGGCTGGGCCGGCGCGGCCTACCAGTATGGCATCCTTGCCACCCACTGGTACTGGATCGGTGCCATCCCCGCCATGCTCTTCCTCGGCATCGTCATGATGCCCTTCTACTACATCTCCAAAACCCACTCCGTCCCCGGCTATCTGCAGCTCCGCTTCGGCGAGGGAGCGCGCGGCCTCTCCGGCGTCTGCTTCGCCTTCATGACCATCCTCATGTCCGGCGTCAACATGTACGCCATGGCCGTCGTCATGCAGGTCGTTCTCGGCTGGAACATCTACTTCTCCATGTGGGTCGGTGCCATCACGGTCGCCATCTACGTCATGCTGGGCGGCCTGCGCTCCGCCATCATCAACGAGGTGCTGCAGTTCGTCCTCATCTGGGCGGGTGCCATGCTCATCCCCATCCTCGGACTCATCGAGGCCGGCGGATGGCACAACCTCATGGCCCAGATCACCGCGCGCGCCGGTGCCGACTACACCCACCTCTGGTCCACCACCGGCAGCTTCGCCGCCAATCCCATGGGAGTTCACTGGACCGGCATCGTCTTCGGCCTCGGATGGGTCATCAGCTTCGGCTACTGGACCACCGACTTCCTCGTCGTCCAGCGCGTTCTCTCCGCCAACAGCCTTCGCTCCGCGCGTCTCGCTCCCATCATCGGCTCCGCCTTCAAGATGTTCGTGCCCTTCTTCGTCATCCTGCCCGGCCTGCTCGCGCTCGTCCTGTTGAAGGACCCCTCCGGCCATCTCATCCAGCTCTATCCCGACGGCAGCGACATGGTCCTCCACCACGGCGCGCACAGCTTCAACCAGGTCCTTCCCCTCATGATGGTGCGCTACCTCGGCCCCGGCCTGCTCGGCCTCGGCATCACCGCGCTCATCGCCGGATTCATGTCCGGAATGGCGGGCAACGTCAGCGCCTTCTCCACCGTCTGGACCTACGACATCTACGGCGCATACATCAACAAGAAAGCCTCCGACTCGCACTACGTCCTCATGGGCCGCTGGTCCACCCTCGTCGGCATGGCCGTCTCGGTCGCCACCGCGTACCTCGTCATGGGCTCGGCCAGCATCATGGACTACGTTCAGGAGCTATTCAGCTTCTTCATCGCGCCGCTCTTCGGCACCGTCATCCTCGGCATGTTGTGGAAGCGCGCCACCAAGGCCGGCGGCTTCTGGGGCCTGCTCTCCGGAACCGTCGCCTCCGTCGCCATGTGGGCCCTGGTGTTTTTTGACAAGACTAATACCATCTTCCAGTTCCATGTAAGGAGTCTGCACTTCACTCTCGTAAATCCGTTCTATCATTTCTCTTTCATCCGATTCATGATCCTGCAACCTCACGCCTCGGCAGACACTATCCTGCGCGTGCAGGCCATGGCCGCCAACCTCTACCGCGCGGCCTGGGCATGGCTCATCTGCGTCGCGGTCACCGTCGTCGTCAGCTACTGCACCAAGCCCACGCCGGAGGCGCAGCTCACCGGCCTGGTCTACGGCTCAACAGTCATTCCCCACGACGGCTCTCGCAACATCTTCGAGAAGCCCATCTTCTGGGCCATCGTCGTCGCCACCGTCCTCTTCATCCTCAACCTCTGGCTCTGGTAGCCAGCTTAGAAGCCGTCATTCTGGCGAAGCACAAAGGAAGTCGTCATTCTGGCGAAGCCAGAATCTCTGTATTGCGTCTTTGTACTTTTGAAATTGTCATTCTGAGCGCAGCACCAAGGAAGTTGTCATTCTGAGCGCAGCGAAGAATCCCCGCATTTCGTCTTTGTTTGTTCTCGTACCCGTCACCAAGGAGCACCCCATGACCACCACACCCCACGTCGATCCCAGCACCGAGCAATCGCTCTCCATCTGGTTCTTCGTCGGCGTCCTCATGCTCGCCAGCGGCGGCATCATCCTCGGCCAGGGCATCTACGAGTTCTGGCATCCCGGCACCACCGTCCTCGCCAACCTCCACCCCGCCTTCTGGTGGGGCCTGCTGATGACCGCCTTCGGCCTCTTCTACACCATCCGCTTCCGCCCCGGCAAAGGCTAAACCCCTAACACCGATCCACACCGATGAATCACCGATTTAAATACGGATCAATCCATCGAGCGCGATGAAATCATTAATCAAATCATTCGTTATTCTCTTTAATATGTTTTTCATCTTTATCGGTATCATCGGTGACAATCGGTGTTAAGCCTTTTTCCCAACGCACCACGCAACAAACCAAGGAGTTTCAGGCAATGTCCAGGCAAATGACCATGGGAGTTCTCGTAGGCAACCGCGGATTCTTCCCCTCGCACCTCGCCACCAGCGGCCGCCTCGAAATCATCGCCGCGCTGGAATCCGCAGGAATTAAGCCCATCGTCCTCACCCCCGAAGTCACCGCCCACGGCGCAGTCGAGACCTACGAAGACGCGAAGAAGTGTGCCGCCCTCTTCAAATCCCACGCCGCCGCCATCGACGGCCTCATCATCACCCTGCCCAACTTCGGCGAAGAGCGCGGCCTGGCCGACGCCATCCGTCTGGCCGACCTGCGCGTCCCCGTCCTCATCCA
>PLOT01000057.1 GCA_003142215.1 Granulicella sp.
TGGCAGCGGCAGGACGACATCATCGCCGAACTCAAAGCCAACCTGGAATCGCAACTGGAGGAGAAAGAGGCTGAGCTGGGACGGCCGTTGACGAGGGGCGAGGCCGAGGACTGGCTGCGGGAGATGGGCTCGCCCTTGAAGGTGGCCGCGGGATATCAGCGGCAGCAGTACCTGATTGGGCCGGCCGTTTTCCCGACCTTCTGGTTTGTGCTGCGAATGGCGTGGTTCTGGGTCACGGTGGCTTTCGTGATCGGCCACGCGGTGCAGTTTGCCACCAGTTCCCAGGGGTGGAGCGGCCTATGGTATGCGGTAATTCTGCTGCCTGTTGTTCTGATGATGACCGCCGGGTGGGTGACGCTGACCTTCGCGATCATTGAATTCACTGCCGCACATTCCTCGAAGAGATGGGGGGCTAACCCTGCTGCCTCTGCCGGCTGGAATCCTAGTTCCCTGCCCCCGGTGGACCAGGGAGCCGCTCTGAGAAAAGGACCGCGCAGCCACGGGCGTGCGGTTGCCGAAGTGGCTCTTGGCTTCCTCTGGCTGGTGCTGCTGTTGCTGATCCCCTGGCAACCATACGTGCTGCTGGGACCGGGCGCGGCCTACCTGCTCAATTCGCCATTCCAACTGGGGCCGGTGCTGATTCAGGTTTTCTGGTGGATAGTGGCGCTGAACGTGTTGCAGGTGGGATGGCGTCTTGCGGACCTGTGGCGTGGATCATGGCACGAAGCGCGAACCGCGCAGGAAATCGCCGTGAAGGCCGTCGGGCTGATTCCGCCGATGCTGGTGCTCTACGCTCGCGATCATTTCTATGTGCTGCTGAAGCACCCGTTGGTGGACCAGGCCCGCTATGGCGCAACCTTGGAATCGATCAACCGGTCGATCTACTGGACCGCGGCGGTGATCTGCATCATTGTCGCCCTGCAACTGGCGTGGGAATTGTGGCGGCTGGGAATGAATACGCATCGGAGGCGGCTGGCGGCCAGCGTCTAATTTTGAGCCCAGGCTCGTCTCACGCCCATGCGTCCAATGTGACAAAGCGGTGGGTGGGCTTGTACTTCGCAATGAGCAAGCCCGCGGCGGTCACGGAGGGTTCGCGATTTCCATTTCGCTGGCGGTGATTGCCGTCGTGGAGAACGATGTTGGCGGCGAGACCGCGGCGGTTGAGCCGGTCGATTTTGCTCGCCAGTTGTTCCGCGATCCGGGTGAAAGAAGGCTGGCTCCAGTCGGAGGTCATGGCGTTCCACAGCACCGGGGTGAGGCCGAGGGAGCGCGCGATGCGGAAGACGGCGGGGCGCCGCGCGCCGAAGGGCGGACGAAAATAATTTACCTGCGCACCGGTGATCTGCTCGAGCATATCTTGTGTGCGCGCGAGCTGGTCACGGATTTGGCCTGAAGAAATTTGCGCCAGGTTGGGATGGGACCAGGAGTGGTTGCCGATGAGGTGTCTGGCGGCGACGATGCGGCGCACCAGTTGCGGCTCTGCCTGGGCAAAGCTGCCGAGCAGAAAGAAGGTTGCGCGCACATCACGGGCGGCGAGGGTGTCAAGCAATTTCGGCGTCCAGGCGGGATTGGGACCGTCGTCGAAGGTGAGCGCGAACTCGGCCGGCTGCTGGGGCGCGATGAGGGCCGTACCAAAAATGCGCGAGCTGGGCCAGCGCGAGGCGTATGCGAAGCCGCCCACGCCGAGTCCAGCGGCGGCTATCGCGCCGAGACCGGCAGAGATTCCCGTCATCCATGGAGTCAGCATCGTGCCTTCCAGTGCGCAGCGCGACCCGATGAAAGAGCAAGACAAACCCTCGATTGGCAAGTGCTTGCGGCTACTCTGAGGTCGTCGGATCGATGACTGCGCGAACCTGCGAGATTCGGTTGGCGGGAAAGCCGCCTGTCTGAGCGTGTTTTCTAACTGTCTCTTCATCAGGGGCGATGTAGACGCAGTAGATTTTTTCGTCTGTGACGTAACTGTGAATCCATTGAATCTGCGGGCCCATCTCTCGCAGAACACCGCAGGATGTTTGCGAAATGGCTTTGAGCTGCTCCGGCGTCAGCTTGCCGGCTCCGGGGATCTCCCTTTCAATCACGAATTTCGGCACGGTTTCGACCTCGGTTTACGAAATCTGCGCAATAGGGCGCGGTTGGGCTGAATTCTATCTCAACCGGCAGACCGGACGGCAACAGGAAAAAATGGGACGGAGGCGATTGCATCCGGCCCCGGCTTGAGGCGTATACTCGGCTTGTTCGGGCTGCATCCTGAGTCTGCGGAGCGGCACTGGAGACAACCATGAGCGTTACGCACTTCCCCGCCGGCGCCGGGTCCTCGGCCGTTGGCACCCCTCTCACAAAAGTCACCATGCCCGCACTGGCCGAGATGAAGCGCCAGGGCACGACGATCGCGGCGCTCACCGCCTACGATTACCCCACCTCGCGCCTGGCCGACGAGGCCGGCATTGACTTGATCTTGGTCGGCGATTCGCTGGCCATGGTCGTGCTCGGCTACGAGAACACGCTCTCCATCACCATGGACGAGATGCTGCACCACACCCGGGCCGTCGCCCGCGCCGTGCGCCGCGCCTTCCTGGTGGCCGACATGCCCTACGGCTCCTACCATGCCTCCTCGCGCGACGCAGTTCGCAATGCCGTCCGCCTCATCAAGGAAGCCGGGGCGCAGGCAGTCAAGATCGAAGGCGGAAGCTCGCGCGCAAGGCTGGTGCAGCGGCTCACCGACGCCGAAATTCCCGTGGTCGGCCACATCGGTCTCACTCCGCAATCGGTGCATAGCATGGGCGGCTATCACGTCCAGGGCAGGTCCCTTGAAGCGTTCGATCGCCTGTTGGCGGACGCACGCGCATTGGAAGACGCCGGTGCCATCGCCATCGTTCTGGAAGGAATACCGCGCGAACTGGCCGCGACCATCACCGCCCAGAGCGGCGTCCCCACCATCGGCATCGGCGCAGGCCCGGAGTGCGACGGACAGATCCTCGTCTTCCACGATCTCTTCAACCTCACCTTCTCGCCGACAGCAAAGTTTTCCCACCAATATGCCGACGGCGCAGCTTTTTTTGCGGGCGCCCTTGCGCAATATCGCGACGACGTAGCCACTCACCGCTTCCCCAGCGACGCCGAAAGCTACCATCTGCCACGCAGAGTTATGGCCGAGCTCGAAGCCGCACAACCGCGCGCCCGCAAAGCATAAGGACCGAAACGCAATGCTGCTTTGCCAAACCGCCGCCGAGATGCACGACGCCTACCGCGCTCTACGGAACGCGGAACATACTCTCGGCCTGGTTCCCACCATGGGAGCGCTGCACGCAGGCCATCTTTCGCTGATCTCCATCGCGCGTACCCAAAACGACGCGGTTGTGGCGTCCATCTTCGTCAACCCCATCCAGTTTGGCCCGGGCGAAGACTATGAGGCCTACCCCCGCGACTTCGACGCCGACTACAGCAAGCTTGAATCCGCAGGCGTCCACGCGCTCTTCGCGCCATCGGTCGCTGAAATGCTCCCGCGTGGTAACACCACATTCGTCGACACCGGCGAGCTCGGCACGCGCCTCGACGGGGCCTCGCGCCCCGGGCACTTCCGCGGTGTCGCCACCATCGTCGCCCGGCTCCTCCACATCGTTCAGCCGGACCGCGCCTACTTCGGTCAGAAGGACGCCGCCCAAATTGCCGTGCTGCGCCGCATGGTGCGCGACTTGAACTTTCCGGCACATCTTATTGTGTGTCCAATTGTTCGCGAATCCGACGGCCTCGCCCTGAGCTCGCGTAATCGCTATCTCGCGCCCGACGAGCGACGCAGCGCGCTCATTCTGTCTCGTGCACTCAATGCCGTTCAGCAGCTCGTTGAGCAAGGCGAAACACGCGGCGAAGCACTGCGCGCTTCCCTGCTGAACACCTTCGCCACCGACCCGCTGGTGCGCGTGGACTACGCCACCGTCGTAGATCCCGACACACTGCTGCCGTTGGACGACATCTCCCACGGCGCACTTATCGCCGTCGCCGCTTGGATCGGCACCACCCGCCTCATCGACAACCTGCTGCTCCCGACGCGCGCCTGACGATTGCAACTCCCTGTGGTACCGTTGGCAGCGGAGATGCACCCATGAATCTGCGCTACCTGAAGTTCTTCGTATTAGCCATCTGTCTTTCCGTCGTAGCCGTTACAATCCACGCACAGAAGCCCATCCAGCCACATCCCGTGCAGATCGACAGCGGCAAAGTCCTCGGCGTACTCACCGCCGATCAAAAGGTCATCGCCTACAAGGGCATTCCTTTCGCCGCGCCGCCGGTTGGCGATCTGCGCTGGCGTCCACCGCAGCCCGTAGCGAAGTGGAAGAGCACTCTCGTAGCCAAGGACTTCGGTTCGCACTGCATCCAGTTCGGTGGCTATCCCGACATGGTCTTCCACGATCCAGGCCCCAGCGAGGACTGCCTCACACTCAATGTATGGGCGCCCTCCGACACCAAGCCATCAAAGAAGTCCCCCGGCCTTCCCGTCATGGTGTGGATCTACGGCGGCGGCTACACCACCGGCGGCACATCGGAGAACCGTCAGGACGGCCAATTCCTCGCTCATCGCGGCGTCATCGCCGTCTCCATGAACTACCGCCTTGGAATCTTCGGCTTCATGGCCCTGCCCGAGCTCGCCGCAGAGTCCGCCAACCACGCTTCCGGCAACTACGGCCTGATGGACCAGACCGCGGCCATCGCATGGGTGCGACGCAATATCGCAGCCTTCGGCGGCGACCCAACCAACATCACCATCTTCGGCCAGTCCGCCGGCTCCATGTCCGTCAGCGCGCAGATCGCCTCCCCGCTGGCCAAAGACCTTTTCGCCAAAGCCATCGGAGAGAGCGGCGCCGAATTTCCCGGCGGCGGTCGAGATATGGCCACCCACAATCAAGCCGAGCAGACCAACGCAGCCTGGGCCGAGCGCGTCTATGGCAGCAGCACACTCCTCTACCTGCGCCATCTCTCTGCTGACGAACTGGCGCAGAAAGCTAACGCGCGCTTTGGTCCCGACATCGACGGCTACTTCCTGCCCGACTCCGTTCCCAACATCTACGCCGCGGGCAAGCAGGCCCACATACCCGTTCTCGGCGGGTGGGTCGCCAACGAGAGTCAACCCAACGGCATGCCCACTGCCGCCAGCTTTACCGCGCAGGCGCAGCGAGAGTTCGCCGCAAACGCTCCTGCATTTCTCGCGCTCTATCCCGCCACCACGGACGCGGAGGCCCTGCAATCGGCCAACGACTACGCGCGTGACCGCTTCATTGCCTACTCCACCTGGGCCTGGCTGGAGGCTCACGTCAAAACCGGCAACGCCCCCGTCTATCGCTACTTCTTCTCGCTCGCCACCCCCGGCGACCGTAACCACCCAGCCAGCCAGGGCGCCTTCCACTCCGACGACATCGAGTACGTCTTCGGCACGCTGGACTCGCGCCCCGAGTTTCGCATTCGCCCCGAAGACCGCACGCTCTCCGAGCAGATGGGCGAGTACTGGACTAATTTTGCGAAGACTGGCGACCCCAACGGCCCCGGCCTTCCCCGCTGGCTACCCTATGACGCCGCTGGCAGTTGGCAGGTGATGCACCTCGACGCTAACCCAGCCTCGCAACCTGACGCATTGCGTCCCCGCGATCTCTTCCTCGATAGCCAATGGGGAAACGCCACTGGGAAGTAGTCACAACGTCTCGGTATCACCCCCGCGCGGTGGTCCACAGATCGTGCAGATGCACTACACCCAGTGCCTCACGCTGTGCGCCCACCACGATCAGCGACGTGATTTTGCGCGCCTCCATCAACGCCAGGGCCTCTCCCGCGAATGCCTCCGGAGCAATCGTCACCGGCTTCGCATTCATGATCTCGCCCGCTGTATGCGCCAGTGCGTTCCCGCCGTCGCGCTCCAGCAGCCGCCGCAGGTCGCC
>PLOT01000052.1 GCA_003142215.1 Granulicella sp.
TACTATGCCAACTATTTTTCGGACGGAAGTGGTTTAGTTGGAGTTGGTTAGGAGGATGTTGGGGCGTCGAGGGGCTTGACATGCGGAATTGCTGGGGTTTTTGAGGGGTTCGACGGCGATTTTTTTTGTTAGAGCGGTGAGCTTTGAGCTGTGGGCTATGAGCGGGGGACCTGGGGAGAAAGGATTGGGCGGTTTGTGCGATGATGCGAAGGCTGGCGGATCTTCGCGATTCCGGGCGGGGATGGCGGCACAGTTGAGGTGATTATGCGCAATGGGAAGATGTGGAGCGTGGGGTTGGCGGTGTTGCTGGCGCTGGGGCCGGTTGCGCGTGCGCAGGGCGGTTACCACCGGGGCCCGACCAGCGGGGCGCAGGGCGGCCGGCGTGGGGCCATGCGGAGCGGGCGGGGCGAGCTGAAGGTCTACTTTGTGGATGTGGAGGGCGGTCAGTCGACGCTGTTCGTNNTCGCCGGATTCAAGAAATCCGACGGCACCCAGGGACGCCTCGCGGATTGCGGCTGCGTGCAAGCTGGCTGGGGTGACGAGGATCGACAACCTGGTGGTGACGCACTACCACTCCGACCATGTGGGCGGGCTGCCTCAACTGGTGGGGATGGTTCCGGTGGGGCGGTTCATCGATCATGGGGAGAACCGCGAGGGCGAGGAGGTGCAGGGTGGCGCATCGACGGTTGCGGGATACGAGGCGTACCAGAAGGTGCTGGCGGAGGGACACGCGGAGCATCTGGTGGTGAAGCCGGGCGACGTGCTGCCGGTGAAGGCGATGCGGGTGAAGGTGGTGAGCGGGGACGGCGAGGGCATTGCCAGGCCGCTGGCGGCGGGCGGTGAGCAGAATGCGGCGTGCGCGGCTTCTCCGTTGAAGGACGCGGAGGGGACCGAGAACGACCGCTCGCTGGGGCTGATGATTACGTTTGGCAGGCTGCGGATACTGGACCTGGGCGACCTGACGTGGGCCAAGGAGCGCGGGTTGATGTGTCCGGTGGACAAGCTGGGCAAGGTGGATGTGTACATCGTGTCGCACCACGGGCTGGTGAATAGCGGCAGCCCGGCGCTGGTGGATGCGATCGCTCCGCGAGTGGCGATCGAGGACAACGGCCCGCGCAAGGGCGGCGCGCCCGCAACCTTCGAGACGATCGAGGGTTCATCCAGACTGCAAGACCTGTGGCAGTTGCATACAGCCGAGGGAAACGATGCGAAACACAACGCCGCGCAGTCGCGGATTGCCAACCTGGCGGGGCCGGACGCGGGGAACACTCTGGAGCTGACGGGCTGGCTGGATGGCAGTTTATCGGTGACCAACGGACGGACGGGCGAGACGGTGGAGTATCCCGCGCCGTAAATTGATAGGGCGGCGGGGCGATCTTTTGCGCAGAATTGCATCTTACCTAAGCAGACAGCTCGCGGCCATTCGGCAGAGTGACGAAGGCTGCGGAAACCAATCAGGGACAGAAACGGAGAAGACGATGAACCAAAGCAGCAGGGAGCGTACGGCGAAGAGCGCGATTGAAGCGGCGCAGGCAGACGGAGTGCGGCGAGAACCGGCGGGGCGGAGGGGTGGATTGGCCCGGTTTGCGCAGGGTTTTGTTGGCGTTGGCCTGGGGATGGCGTTGGTGCTCAGCATTCCGGGCTGCCATAAGTCGGCGCAGGCGGCCGGCTCGCAGAGCGCGGTCGACCAGAACAGCGGCGATCCGGCGGACGCGAATATGGATGGTGGAGGGAACAGCGCGGGACAGCCGGCGCAGGTGCTGGGCGAGAGCGCGCAGGAACAGAACCAGCAGCAGGGCGAGGACTACTCGCAGCAGCAGCCGGCGCCGATTGTGCGCCAGGGGCCGGATTCCGGCCAGCAGAGCTATGACAATGGCGGAGACAACGGCCAGCCCAGCGATGCGCAGGCGGCCGACGAATACGCAAACGATCTGACCGACGCGCAGGCCAGCGAACCGCCTCCTCCGCTGCCGGAGTACGACCAGCCACCCGCGCCGGACCCCAACTACCTGTGGACTCCGGGATACTGGGCGTGGGGGCCGGAGGGGTACTACTGGGTCCCGGGTTGCTGGGTGGATGCACCGTATGACGGCGCGCTGTGGACTCCCGGCTACTGGGGATTCTTCGGCGGGTCCTATCGCTTCCACCACGGGTACTGGGGGCTGCATATCGGATACTATGGCGGCGTGGACTACGGGTACGGCTACGTGGGGCATGGCTACTACGGCGGCTACTGGAACGGCGGCAACTTCTTCTACAACACGACGATCACACGCGTGAATGGGAACGCGATTCATAATGTGTACGTTCACCCCGTGAGGATAAACAATGTAGTGATCAGCGGGCGGATCGGCAACCGGGTGAGCTTCAACGGCGGGCGCGGAGGAGTTGTGGCAAGCCCCTTGCCGGCGGAGACCCGCGTGCTGCAGGAGAAGCGCATTCCGCCGATGGCGACGCAGGTTCAGGCGCAGCATGCGGCGGCCGGGAACCGGCAGCAGCTCTTCAGCCAGAACAAGGGCCAGCCCGCTGCGGCTGTGGCAGCGCGGCCGATCGCCAAGGACCGCGTATTGCCGGCGGCGCTGCCACCAAGAGCCATGCCGGCGGCACAGCCAAGGCCGGAGGGATCGGCTGGGCAACCTGGGGTTGGCGGCAACGCGCGGCTAGGAGCCATGCAGACGCCTGCGCAGGGAGCGCGTCCTCAGGCGGGTCAGGCCCGGCCACAGTCGCAGATGAGGCAGGGCCAGCCGCAGGCTCAGCCGCAAACCAGGCAGGCTCAGCCACAGCCACAAGCGAGGCCGGGCCAGGCTCAGCCACAGGCTAGGCAGGCACAACCTCAACCAGAGGCTAGGCAGGCACAGCCTCAGTCACAGGCGAGGCAGGCACAACCTCAGCCTCAGGCGAGGCAGGCACAACCTCAGCCTCAGCCTCAGGCGAGGCAGGCACAACCTCAACCCCAGGCTAGGCAGGCACAACCTCAACCACAGGCTAGGCCGGCAGCGCCCGAGCCTCAGGCCAGGCCACAGCAGCAGGCTGCGCCACGACCACAACCGCAGGCAGCACCGCGACCACAACCCGCGCCGGCAGCACGACCACAACCCGCGCCGGCAGCACGACCGCAACCCGCGCCGGCAGCACGACCGCAACCCGCGCCGGCAGCACGACCGCAACCGAAGGAAGAGGAGAAGCCTCGCTAGTTGTTGAAGAACGAGAGCACGGCAGAACAGGCTGACGAGGCTTGTTCTGCCGTGCTTTTTTTTGCCCGCGAGGAAGAGCGCAGTGCGGGGCTACAACCCGAAGGCGAGCTGGCCGAGGAGGATGGCGTTCAGCGCGATGATGACGGTTACGGTGACCCAGCCGGCGATGCGGGTGCGGCGCGCGCTGGCGAAGCTGTGCATGACATCCGCGCGGCTGGTGAGCAGAAGCAGCGGGATGAGCGCAAAGGGCAGCGCGAAGCTGAGGACGACCTGCGAGAGGACAAGGATCTTGAGCGGATCGAGGCCGATGGCGATGATGGCTATGGCCGGAACGACCGTGATAAAGCGACGCAGAAAGATGGGGAACTTGATGTCGAGGAAGCCTTCGATGATGACCTGTCCGGCCATGACGCCGACGGTGGACGACGAGAGGCCGGAGCAGAGCAGGGCGACGGCGAAGACGACCGCGGCGGCGCGTCCGAAGAGCGGGCCGAGGGTGTGGTATGCCTCTTCGATGGTGGGTTGCAGGTTGTTGGAGTGGACGAAGGCGACGGCGGCCATCAGGATCATGGCGGAGTTGATGAGCCATGCGCCGTTCATGGCGACGAAGACGTCGATCAGCTCGTAGCGGAGGAAGCGGCTGAGGATGGAGCGGCGCGGAAGCTGGGTTGGCTGGTTGCGGGCTTCCAGGTTTTCCAGCGTCTCGGTGGCAGGCAGCGCGGAGCCGGTGAGCTCCTTCAGGCGGGGCTGCACCAGGGCGGAGTGGAGATAGATGACGTGCGGCATGACGGTTGCTCCCAGCATGGCGACAGCGACATAAATGCTGTCGTGGAAGCTCTGCGCGCTGGAGCGGTCGAGCGTGGGCAGCAGGGTGTAGAGGGTGGCGAGCTTCCAGTCGGGGTGGACGAGGAAGATCTCGAATGCGTAGGAGACGCCAATGATGGCGACGAAGGCCATGATGCCGCGTTCCAGCCAGCGGAAGCCTGCGAGGTCGAGGGCGAGAATCGCGAAGACAAGAACGGTGGAGACGAGCGCGGCCACGAGGAGGGTTTCCTTGGGGTTGAAGCCGTGGGCGATGAGCAGCGGGCCGAAGAGGAGATCGAGGCCGATGGCCGCGCCGAGGAATTCGGCGAGATCGGTGGCGACAGCGGCGATCTCGGCGGCGATCCAGAGGCAGATGGTGGTGAGCCGGGAGAAGTGCTTGCGGCAGTTCTGCGGCAGGGTAAGACCGGTGACGATGCCCAGCTTGGCGGCGAGGTACTGGATGAGCATCGCCATGGCGTTCGACCAGAGCAGGACCCAGAGCAGGCGATAGCCAAACTGCGTGCCGCCGAGGATGTTGGTGGCAAAGTTGCCGGGGTCGATGTAGGCGACCGAGGCGACAAATGCCGGGCCGAAGTAGGTCCACATCTCGGTGCGGCTTAGGTTGGAGAAAAAATTGCGCCGGGGTGGGACTGCATCGGCAACCGCTGGAGCTTCGCCAGCAGATCCCGCGAGCGGTTCCGGCTTCCCGGAAGCCGGGGGGCCTATTTGCATTGGCGAAAGATCAGGCATTCATCTCCTGTGCAGGGCACCGGGAAAGTTGGGTGGGGTGGCTCACACCACAAAAATTAGGGTTGCCACCAAATTAGGTATACCTAACAACAGGAAATGAGTCAAACTGGAGTTGGAGGCAGAGAGCAACGCATGGCAGCGCGCAAGCGGGCGAACGGCAACACCGAATCGGTGGACAACTACCTGAAGGCCATTCTGTATCTGGGAGGGCCGGAGGAGTGGCGCGTGACCATCAAGGCGCTGGCTGGCCGGTTGTCGGTGGCACCTGCATCGGTGACGAACATGCTGCAGAAGCTGGCTGTTTCCGCGGAACCGCTGGTGGAATATGAGCGGCATCGCGGGGTGCGGCTATCGCCGGCGGGTAAGCGGCGGGCGCTGGAAGTGCTGCGCCATCACCGGCTGATCGAGACGTTTCTGTACGAGGTGCTGGATTACCCGATCGATGAGGTGCATGAGGAGGCGGAGCGGCTGGAGCACTTCATCTCGGAGCGCTTCGAGGAGCGAATCGCCGCCAAGCTAGGGCACCCCAGGACCGATCCTCATGGGCACTCGATTCCCACCATAGAGGGAGAGATGCCGGAGGAGGAGGGACTGGAGTAGGAGTCTATTCCGCGGGCGGATGCCGTCGAGGATGGAGCCATTGTGCAACGACAGGACTGTCACGGGAACAGAAGTCGAGGGATGCCCCACAAAGAGAATGGCGGCCAGCAGAGTGTCTGCTGACCGCCATTTTTCGATGGTTGGAGGTTAGAAGCGGAAGCGGCCCGCGAACTGCCAGTCGCGCGGAACAATCTGCTGGTTCTGGCCGCCGACCTCGCCGAAGCTCCCTCCCGTTGTACCGCTGCTGAGGTTGAAGAAGGTGGAGTTGGTGGCGTTGGCCACGTCCGCCTCGACCTGGAAGGTGAGGTGGAGGGTGGCGGTTTCACGCACGTTGAAGGTGCGCCGGATGCCCAGGTCGATGTCCCACCATCCGGGGCCATGGAGTCCGTACGGAGCGGAACGAGCGGTGTTGCCCAGCTTCCAGGTCGTGTTGGGTTCCGCTGTCGATCCGCAGGAGTAGGTCGTGTTGAGAGGAGAAGAATCGGGACACTCGAAGGCGGCCGTGTTGAGATACGAGATGCCATTGAAGTTGGTGGCATTGGCTCCAGGACCGCGGCCCCATCTGCCATTGATGCGCGCGCGCCTCTTGTCGAAGCCGGGAACGTAGTCCATCATGCAGGTCCCCTGGCCGGCGGACGCGTTGCTCATGCAACCGCCTCCGTTTTGGATCTGCAGCGGAACTCCATCGCGATACTTATAGATTCCGTTGAACTCCCATCCTCCGCCGATGAGTCCGGCGATGCGGTTGGTGGCGAAGAAGGCCTGGCCGCGGCCGAAGGGGAGGGCATAGACCCAGGTCAGGTTGAAGGTGTTGGTCTGGTCGGACGTTCCCAGGCCGCGGTCGACACGGTTGGCAGACATACTCTGGACGAAGTTTCCATCCTGCGGACCAACGCCGAACTGGGTCCTGTGGAGGCCGGTGTCGTCGATCTCCTTGCGGCGCGTGTAGTTCATGAAACCGGAGAGGTTGTGCCATGGACGCTGGACCAGGGTCACCTGGAGCGAGTTCATGTTTGAGTTTCCAGTCTGTCCCCAGAGATCGGTGAATCCATTGTACTGGGGGAAGGGCCGCAGGGCCTGGAAAAAGGTTGCGTTGGGGCCAGCGAAGCGGGGGTAGGGGGAGACGGTGGTTCCCTGCAATGTGGTGGCTGTGATTCCGGCCTCATACTCCATGGAATAATCTGGAGAGATACCATTCTGCGCGTAACCGCGACCGGCGCCTCCCGGCAGGAAGTGGGTCTCCGCGCCGGAGTAGGCGATGGTTAGAACGGCCTTCTTGTTGATCATTTTCTGTACGGAGAAGTTATAGCTGAGGAATTGCGGACCGCGGCCGCCATAGTATGGATCGGCATAGTTGACGCCCTGGATTGTGCAGAAGGTGCCTGAGACGGAGCATCCTAAATCGTTCAGGTGGTCTGCGTTGTAGGCCGTAAAGTCGTAGTCGCCGGTGGTTGACAGCGGATTGACATTGGATCCGGGCTGAGTCCACGGCGGCAGGGCGGAAAAGGCACTGCAGGCCGGGTTTGCCGAGAGGCATGCGATCGGATTTCCGAGAGTCTGACCCAGAGGCGGCAAGCCCTGTGTGCCCTGAGTGGGAGGATCGACTACGGCTGGCGGCTGAGACCCCGGGGTGAGGTAGTTTGGATTGAGGAAGAAGCCCGGGTTCCCGGTGCTTCCGTTCTGGCTGTAGCCGCTGCTGGCGCTGTACTCTCCGTTGTTTCCCGTGGCTGCGGTTGCACCCGTTCCGCCGCCTACGCCACCGGAGTGGGTGAGCGAGAGGCCGAATGCGCCG
>PLOT01000117.1 GCA_003142215.1 Granulicella sp.
CCGGCGTTCCTGCGCTTTCCCGGTGGGAACTATTTGGAGGGGCAGACGATTGCCGACCGCTTCAACTGGAAGAAGACGATTGGGCCGCTGGTGGACCGGCCCGGACACGCGAGCCCGTGGAAGTATCACTCGACCGACGGGATGGGGCTGCTGGAATTTCTGGAGTGGTGCGAGGACCTGAAGATGCAGCCGGTGCTGGCCGTGTATGCGGGCTACTCGCTGGGCGGAGAGCATGTGGCGCCGGGGCCAGACCTGGAGCCGTATGTGCAGGACGCGCTGGATGAGATTGAGTATGTGACGGGCGACGCGACGACGAAGTGGGGCGCGGAGCGGGCCAAGATGCATCCGGCGGCGTTTCCGCTGACGTATGTGGAGATTGGGAATGAGGACTTCTTCGACAAGTCGCAGAGCTACGACGGACGATTCACGCAGTTCTACAGGGCGATCAAGGCGAAGTATCCCGCGCTGCAACTGATTTCGTCGTCCAATGCGAGGGGAAATGTAGTGAAGAGCGTGACGCCGGACCTGATCGACGACCACTACTACAAGCGCGCGGAGGAGTTCTTCAAGGACGTACACCACTACGATGCGGCCGACCGCACGGGGCCGAAGATCTTTGTGGGGGAGTGGGCGACGCGGGAGGGAATGCCGACGACGAACTTTGGCGCGGCGCTGGGCGATGCGGCGTGGATGACGGGAATGGAGCGCAACAGCGACCTGATCGCGATTGCGAGCTATGCGCCGCTGCTGGTGAATGTGGACCCGAACGGGATGCAGTGGCAGTCGAATTTGATCGGGTACGACGCGCTGCGAAGCTATGGCAGCCCGAGCTACTACGCGCAGGCGATGTTTGCGGGACACATTGGGACGGAGATTGTGGCGGCAGCGCTGGAGGGCGCGGGCGACCGGCTGTTCTACTCGGTGACGAAGGACTCGGCGAAGGGGATTGTTTATTTGAAGCTGGTGAATGCCTCGTCGGCGGCGCAGGAGTTGAGGATTTCGCTAGATGGCGCGAAGACGGTGAAGGCGACGGCGAAGCTGGTGCGGCTGAGCGCAGGATCGACCGCGGCGACCAATACGATCAACGATCCGAAGCGGGTTGTGCCGGTGGAGAGCACGGTGACGGGCGTGGCGAAGACGTTTACGCGGACGGTGCCGGGGTACTCGATCGAGGTGTACGAGATTGGGGTGCAGTAGGCGATTTACTTGGTGGGGGTCATGTAACGGGTGGCGAAGGTGAGGAAGGTGGCGAAGTTGGGCTGGGGGTTGTGGCCGTAGGGGTGCTGGCGGAAGGCGAGGTCTCCGGCGACGAGGGCGGTGCCGACTGCGGGGAAGGCAGCGCCTGCGGCGGGGGAACTTCCGATGGGGCCGGAGTCGTCGCTGAGGGGCTTTTTGCCGAGGAGGGTGTAGACGGGGCCGGCGGCAAACTCGGCGATGTAGGTGCCGCGGACGCCGGCCCAGCCGTCTCCGCCTTCGAGGGTGCCACCGCCGATGAAGACGGGGCGTGGGGCGCAGAGGGCGATGAGCTCGTGCATGTCGACGGGCATATCGGCGGGGGTGACGAGGGTGGGCGAGAGCTCGGCGTAGCGGATGTAGTTGCCGGCCATCCAGTGGGCCTCGCCACCGCCGGCGATGTTTTCGAGCTGCTCGCCGAAGCGGCGGCGGGCAAGGGATGCGCCGCCCGCGCCGGATGAGTTGATGTAGGCGACGGTGAAGCGCGGTTCGTAGGCCATGGCGACCAGCGCGGTCTTGCCGAAGCGCGAATGGCCCTCGACGGCGACGTGGTGCGCGTCGACGGAGGGGTCGGTCTGAAAGTAATCCATCAGGCGCGAGGCTCCCCAGGCCCATGCGCGGAGAGCGCCCCAGTCGTCGGGCTTGCGGAACTGGCCGTGATTGCAGAGGCCGATGATTCCTTGGGTGAGGCCGCCGCCGTTGTCTGCCTGGAAGCTGGTGGGATAGAAGAGCACGAAGCCCCAACCCTTGGCGAGAGTCTGCTGCTTGGGGGAGGGACCGGCGGGAGCCGCGCTGCTGCCGCTTCGTGCAGGTGCAGGCGCGGGAGTTGCGGCGGGCGGAGTGGGACGCACGGGGCGCGGCGGCAGGGGAGCGGAGCCGAGCGGGCGGTCGAAGGATATCTCGACGACTACGGGGACGGGGCCGCGCGCGGCGGCGGGGAGGATGAGGTCGGCTACGATGTCGACGGTGAGCGCCGGGTAGGCGGAGTTGTCGACGTGGCCGATGAGGCGCTTGGTGATGGTGGCGATTCCGTTCTCGGAGCGGGGTGTGGTGGAGGCGACCTCCCAGCGAACGGCGGGGACGTTGGCGGGAACGCGGCCAAGAACCTCGCGGTCGAAGAGTTCGACCAGTTCGGGGCGGCGCTGGGTGGTCCAGACCTTGGCGGAGGTGACGGGCTTGCCGTTGTTGAGAACGAGCGGATTGGGCAGGTTGGGCCAGGGATTGGCCTTCGACTCGTCCCAGTTGACGGGGTTGGGGCCGGTGCCGTTCTGCGCGACGCCGGGACGCAACGCGGTGATGTGGAGGAGGTCGAGCATGTGCTGGTGGTCTTGCACGGCGCGGAGCTGGACGGGGCCGGAGGTTGCGGCGGGCTGGGCGGGCGTGGGAGTTTGTGCGAGGGCCGGCGCGAGCAGGAGGGCGAGCGAGAGAGTGAGGGATTGGGCGCGCATGGAGTCGCAGAAACGATAGCAGATTCGGGGCGGGATCTGGAAGCTGGATTTGCGCCAAACATGAATACCCCACTCATGACGATAAAGCCGTCATGAATGGGGCACCCAGCGCGAATGCCCCATTCGTCGCATGGTTCGCGAGGAGTGGGGCATAAGGCAAATACGGAGATTCTGGCTACGCCAGAATGACGGCTTCAATTGGCTACACCGGAATGACGGCTTCAATTGGCTACGCCAGAATGACGGCTTATTACACTGAACAACGAACAACTGACGTTAGGCTGCGGTGAGGGCGAGGCCGGCGGATTTTTCCTCGCCGTCGTCGGCGCCGTCGGGGGAGATGGTGCGGTAGAAGAGCTGGTTGTTCTCCATGTAGACCTCGAGGAAGGCGGGGCGCTGGACGATTCCGCCGGCGATGAGGGCTTCCGAGAGCGGGTCTTCGACGAAGCGCTGCAATGCTCTGCGTAAGGGACGCGCGCCGTAGGTCCGCTCCGAGGCGGTCTTGTCGATGATCCACTGCTTGGCGCTGTCGGTGACAGAGAGCGTGATGGCCTTGTGGACGAGGTTGGCGTTCATCTGCTGCACCAGCAGTTCCATGATCTGCATGAGGTCGGTGTTGGTGAGCGAGGTGAAGATGATGACCTCGTCGAGGCGGTTGAGGAACTCGGGATTGAAGGTGCGCTTGACCTCGCCCTTGACCAGCTCTTCCATCTTGTCGAGGACCATGTTCTCGTTGCTGCTCTGGAAGCCGAGGCCCTCGCGCTTCTGCAGGTGCTTGGCTCCGATGTTGGAGGTCATGACGATGATGGTGTTCTTGAAGTCGACGGTGTTGCCGAGGCCGTCGGTGAGCTGGCCGTCCTCGAAGACCTGCAGGAGCAGGTTGAAGATGTCGGGGTGGGCTTTTTCGATCTCGTCGAGCAGGACGACGGAGTAGGGCGAACGCTTGACGCGCTCGGTGAGCTGGCCGCCCTCCTCGTAGCCGACGTAGCCTGGAGGCGAGCCGATGAGCTTGGAGACGGAGTGCTTCTCCATGAACTCCGACATATCGAAGCGGATGAGCGATTTGTCCGAGCCGAAGAGGAAGTGCGCGAGGGTGCGCGCCATCTCGGTTTTGCCGACGCCGGTGGGACCGAGGAAGAGGAAGCTGCCGATGGGACGCGCGGGATTCTTGAGGCCGGCGCGGGAACGGCGGATGGCGCGGGCGAGGGCGGAGATTGCTTTGTCCTGCGAGATGACGCGCTTGTGCAGCTCTTCCTCGACGCGCAGGAGCTTCTGCGTCTCTTCCTCTTTGATGGAGGTGATGGGGACGCCGGTCCAGCGGCTGACGACGTCCTCGATGTCCTCGCGGGTGACGACGCCGGCGGAGGAGTCGTCGAGGTGATACTTGTCGCGCAGGGTGCGCAGGTTCTCTCGCTCCTTGCGCTCCTCGTCGGAGTAGAAGCGCGCCTTCTCGAACTCGTGGTTGGCGATGGCGTTCTCCATGCGATGCACGATGAACTTGATGCGCTTCTGGACTTCGGTCAGCTCTTCGGGCAGGGAGGTCTGGCGCAGCTTGACGCGCGCGCCGGCCTCGTCGATGAGGTCGATGGCCTTGTCCGGCAGGAAGCGGTCGGGGATGTAGCGGCTGGAGTGGGTGACGGAGAAAGTGACCGCGTCGTCGGTGTAGGAGACGGCGTGAAACTTCTCGTACTTCTCCTTGATGCCCTGGATGATCTTGATGGCGTCTTCCTCGTTGGGCGGCGGGACCTTGACGGCCTGGAAGCGGCGTTCGAGCGAGCGGTCCTTCTCGATGGACTTGCGATATTCGGCGGGCGTGGTTGCGCCGATGCACTGGATTTCTCCGCGGCTGAGGGCGGGCTTGAGGATGTTGGCGGCGTCGAGCGAGCCTTCGGCCGAGCCGGCACCGACCAGGGTGTGCAGCTCGTCGATGAAGACGATGCAGTTCTGGTTCTCCATCAGCTCCTTCATGATGGTCTTCAGGCGCTCTTCAAACTGGCCGCGATACTTTGTGCCGGCGACGATGAGCGAGAGATCGAGCGCGAGGATGCGTTTGTCGGCGAGGAAGCTCGGGACATCTCCATCGGCGATCTTCTGCGCGAGGCCCTCGACAATGGCCGTCTTGCCGACGCCGGGTTCGCCGATGAGGACTGGATTGTTTTTAGTGCGGCGGCAGAGAATCTGGATGACGCGTTCGACCTCGGCGTCGCGGCCGACCAGCGGATCGAGCTGCTGGTCGATGGCGTTCTGGGTGAGATCGCGGGAGAACTCGGCGAGCAGGCTTTGCTCGTTGCGCTGGGCCTTGCCGCTCTGCTGCACCGGGACTTTCTCCTGTGTGGTGCGCTGCAGCTCATCGCGGATGGCGGGCAGGCGCAGGCCGCGCTCGGTGAGAATCTCGGCGGCGAAGCATTTTTCTTCGCGCAGCAGGCCGAGCAAGAGGTGTTCGGTGCCGATGTGCTTGTGGGAGAGGCGTTCGGCCTCCTCGGCGGCGTAGGCGAGGACGCGCTTGCACTCGTTGGAGAGGGGAAGGTCTACCGAGGTGGAGACCTTCTCGCGAATGGTGGTGTGGCCCTCGATCTGCTTGCGGATGGACTCGACGGATGCGTGCGAGCGCAGAAAGCGGTTGGTGAGCGCCTTGTCCTCGCGCAGCAAGCCGAGCAGAAGGTGCTCGGTCTCGATGTAAGGCGAGCCGAACTGGCTGGCCTCGTACCGTGCAAAGAAGATGACTCGTCGCGCTTTCTCGGTATAGCGTTCGAACATATTTCCCCTTCAAGCCGCGGCCACTGCATCTGCCCGAAGGCCGGATGCAGTGCCATTGATCGAACCTGCCTCCGCGCCTCGTGCTTGCGAAGACCTTACGGGACGCTCCCGACTGGACGAATCCAGATAAGGAACTCCCATCCCACACTTACCAGTGTAGCCGTTACGCAGAAGATGCGTAATCACTCGAAAGTTCTGATTAACGTACCACCTTTTACTGCCTGCCGTTTAGATGCACGCGATGTTGGGTTGGCACCAAACTCCGTGCGGCGAAGATGGGCGGGCGGAGCTAGCAGGGGGGAAGCTGTTGCAGATGGCCATCGCGCAGGCGGAGGACGCGGCCGCAACGCGCGGCGAAGTCGAGATTGTGGGTGACGAGGAGGCTAGTCAGCTTGTGTTCGGTGTGCAGTCGCTGGATGAGAGAGAAGACGGCTTCGGCGGTTTTTCCGTCGAGGTCGCCGGTGGGCTCGTCGGCGAGGAGAAGTTTGGGGCTGGTGACAAGCGCGCGGGCGAGGCTGACGCGCTGCTGCTCTCCGCCGCTCAGCTCGCCGGAGCGATGGTTGGCGCGGGCGGAGAGGCCAACCTCGTTGAGCCAGAGGCTGGCTTGATCGAGGGCTTCGGGGCGACGGAGGCCACGCGCAAGCAGAGGCATGGCGACGTTCTCCAGCGCGGTGAACTCCGGCAGGAGATAGTGGAACTGCCAGACGTAGCCGACGTCGCGATTGCGGAACTCGGCGGATTGGCGGGGGTTGAGCTGGCTGAGATTGGTGTCGGCGAGCCAGACCTCGCCCGCCGTGGGGCGGTCGAGCGCGGCGAGGAGATGGAGGAGGGAACTCTTGCCGGTGCCGCTCTCGCCGACGATGGCCACCATTTCGCCGGCGGCGATGGAGAAGTCGAGGTTGCGGAAGAGGACGACCTCGCTACGGGAGGCGTTATTCTCGCCGCCTGCACGCGAACGTCCCGTCACTGCCGGATAGATTTTGGTCAGGCCGACCGCGCGCAGGATTGCCGGGGCAGTGGGCGAAGAGAAAGGATTGTCCAATAGATCGGGAAGATGACTCATGCGGCGTCGTCTCCGCCGAAGGTCTCATTTGCCAGGAGCGGCTTATTGATGCGCACTGTCTCTCGACTCCAGGCGCGTGATCCGCTCACGGAGTGAGGTAACATCGCTGACGCGTGCAATCGCCGTCAGTACCTCGTCATGGCGTCGCTCAGATCGGCGGTCGCTGTCCTCGAATCGCTTCTCCAGCGCATCCAGCCTGACAGAGATTGCGCGCAGCTCGGGAGCCAGGAAATCCTGCATCACCTTCCGTGTATCGTCGATCGCGCTCATCGCAGACTCCTCGAATTCATCATAACCCGACACGGTATTTATTCATATCGCAAAGCCTCGGCGGGGAGGACTTTGGCGGCGCTGCTGCTGGGGTAGAGGGTGGCGAGCAGGCTGACGCCGAGCGAGACGGCGGCGACGATCAACGCGTCGATGAGGCGCGGGGCGAAGGGCAGGTAGTCGATGGAGTAGACCGACGGGTCGAGGTGGATGAAGCGGTAGTGGCCGCCGAGCCAACTGAGGCCGTAGCCGAGCGCGAGGCCGAGTGCGGTGCCGATCAGCGAGATGAGAAAGCCTTGCAGGAGGAAGATGCGGCGGACCTGGTCGACGCGAACGCCGAAGCTCATCAGGACGGCGATGTCGCGGGTCTTCTCCATCACCATCATGGTGAGGGCGATGAAGATGTTGAGCGCGGCCACGCAGACGATGAGCGCGAGGATGATGAAGGTGACGATCTGTTCGAGGCGGAGGGCGCGGAAGAGTTCGCGGTTCTGCTCCATCCAGTTGGTGGATTCGTAGCCGGGACCGGCGGCCTGCTCGATCTGGCGGCCGATGGCGTCGGCGCGGTACATGTCGTCCACCTTGAAGCTGATGGCGGAGATGAGGTCGGGCTCGGAGAAGAGGCGCTGCGCGTCGGCGAGGCGGATGAAGGCGTAGCTCGAGTCGTACTGGTAGAAGCCGGAGTTGAAGACGCCGGCTACGGTGTAGCGCTGGTACTTCGGTACGAGGCCGAGCGGGGTGAGTTCTCCCTGCGGGCTGGTGACGAGGATGGTGTCGCCGACCTCGGCTCCGATGGTCTGGGCGAGGTCCTGGCCGATGACGATGGGCGGGACGGATTGCGCGGTCGCAGCGTCGCTGGTGGCGGGCTGCGGATTCAGCGGCTCCGCGCTGCCTTGCTGGACGGATTGCAGGAGGTCAGAGACGGTGCGCTGGTCGGAGGGGACGATGCCGTCGATGAGCGCGCCGGCGCTCTTGGCGTTGCGCGAGATGAGGACTTCTTCGTAGAGGCCGGGAGCGGCGGCGGTGACGTGGGGCAGAGCGCGCAGGCGATTCAGCAGAGGGCGCCAGTCGCGGATGCCGTCGCCAGAGACGCGCATCAGCAGGACGTG
>PLOT01000326.1 GCA_003142215.1 Granulicella sp.
GCGAAAACATTCACCAACGGGGAGACAGTGAGATGGACAAAGATCGTGTCATCGGCGCGGCCAAACAGGCCAAGGGCGCTGTCAAGGAAGTGGCCGGCAAGGCCGTCGGTGACGCCAAACTTACCGCCGAGGGCAAAAGCGATAAGGTCGAAGGCAAGATCCAGAATGCCGTCGGCGGCCTGAAGGATGCGCTGAAGAAATAGTGGCGCGCGCAGGAAGCCGGGGCCCGGATCGATCCCGGCTCCTGGCAATTCCGGCGTGTCTGCAACAATCCCGATCCAGCCGTTCGCGCATCTTATCGCACGCAAGGAGAACTCCAATGAACAGAATATTCTGGGCTGCCCTTTTTCTCAGCACCATCGGTGTCGGGTCCGTCGTTGCCCAGCCCGCCACCCCGTCAGCTTCCACGACGCCCCCCGCGGTCGCAACCAGCGGCGCCAACAACACGACGGCCGCCCCGGTCGCTGGAGCGAACAGCTTCACGATGGCGCAAGCTCAGAAGCGTTTCGAGGATCAAGGCTACACGCAGGTCTCGGCGCTGGCGAAGGACGACAAGTCGATCTGGCGCGGTCACGCAATGAAGGACGGTAAGGCAGTGAATGTTGCCCTCGACTACCAGGGAAACATTACCGCGAACTAAGCGGACACCCTATCGCCCAGAGACGGCCACCCGGCCGTCATCCCTTAAGGAAAATTCACCCATGACAACCACGACCGTTACTGGATTATACGACACCTACGATGCGGCTGCGCGGACCGTGCGTGATCTCGAGGCCGCCCACATCCCCTATGCTGACATCAGCATGGTGGCTCATCGGTCCGACGCCACCGTTGCGTCCGGCACTCCCCCCTCCGGGGCCGCCACCGGAACCGAAGCCGGTGCATCGGCCGGCGCGGTGCTTGGGGGCGCCGCGGGTCTGCTTGCCGGTCTGGGGATGTTCGCCATCCCTGGCGTTGGTCCGGTGGTTGCCGCGGGTTGGTTGGTTGCGACCGCGGTCGGGGCTGTCGCCGGCGCCGCGGCGGGCGGCGCCACGGGCGGTCTGATCGGTTCGCTAACCTCCGCCGGCGTCCCCAAGAAGCAAGCGCATGTCTACGCGGAAGCAGTCCGTCGTGGCGGCGCACTGGTTACCGCTCGCGTTGACGCGGGGCTGGTCGCAACCGCCGAGGCAATCATGCAGCGCCATGGCCGCATCGACCCGACGGCGCGTGAAAAAGCCTACCGGAACACCGGTTGGAGAGAATTCGATGAGACATCGGCACCGTTCACGCCTGCGGAAGTAGCGNNGCGCGACCAATGGACAAGAACCGTATCCAAGATCGGGCCGCAAGCGTCGCAGGCGACATAGAGTCTGGCGTCGGAGCCCTTGCTGGTGACGCCAAGGCCCAAATGGAGGGATTGGCGAGCCAGGCAACCGCGACGGCGGAGCGTGCGTACGGCGAGGCTCGACACCAAATGCGTGGAGCGGCTGCGGCCGCCGCCGATTCGGTTCAGCAGCAGCCTCTCGTCACGCTACTCGCGGTCGGATTGGTTTGCGGCGCGGTCGGCTTTCTGTTGGCGCGACGCTGACGTTTGGGCTGCCGCTGTTCGCGCGACCGTGCGAGGCCGATGGTCGAATCGGATACGGAACAGACAATGGAGGCTGATATGGGCCGCGGAATTCTGCTTCTACTGCTGGGCGTGCCGATCCCGGTCATTATTCTGCTCGCGCTGCTCTGGCACTGACCGGACCGGGGCAACCACATGGCAGAATCTCTCATGTCGGACGCGACTGGCGCCTATAGGGAAAACCGGTCGCCTCTTGAGGCTTCGACCTCGGGCGTCGCGTGGCCCGCCATTATCGGAGGCGTGTTCGCGGCATTGGCGTTGTCGCTGATCTTGCTGGCGCTCGGATCGGGCCTGGNNCATCCGGCTTGGGCGGCTACCTCACGGGTCGGCTGCGGATCAAGTGGGTTGGCCTGCACACGCATGAAGTGTTCTTTCGAGACACGGCGAACGGCTTCCTGACCTGGGCCGTCGCCTCAGTGATCGGAGCAACCGTGCTTGCCTCGGCGGCATCCTTTATGGTTGGCGGGGCCGCCACCATGGTGGCGGGCGTGGCATCCGGTGCAGCCGCGGGCGCCAGCCAAGGGGTTACACAAGCGGCAACGCGCCCGGGCGGCTCTCGGGCGGACCCGACAGCGTATTTCGTCGACACCCTCTACCGAACCGCTCATCCGAGTGCGAATGCTACGGAAGACGACGTGCGGGCGCAGAGCACCCGCATCCTGCTCAACGGCATGCTGAATGGCGATGTTGCCGCGCCGGACAAGACCTATCTCGCGCAGCTCGTTGCGGTGCGCACCGGACTGCCGCAGGCCGACGCGCAGAAGCGGGTCGACGAGGTGATCGCGCAGGAGGACGCTGCCGAAGCGAAGGTGCGCCAGGCCGCGGACGACGCTCGCAAGGCGGCCTCGAAGCTGTCGATCTTCACTGCGTTGTCGATGCTGATCGGCGCGTTCATCGCCTGCGCCGCGGCGGCCGTGGGCGGCCAGCAGAGGGACGTGCACTGAACAAGTCCGCCTCATAGCAGCTTGCGACGGTGCGTGGCCGGGCGAAAG
>PLOT01000029.1 GCA_003142215.1 Granulicella sp.
GCTACGGAATGACAAACAAAATAATAGGGATGACAAACAAAAAATGACAGAAGCAGATCCCTCCGCTGCGCTACGGGATGACAAACAAAAAAGCGGGGATGACAAACAAGGGGCGGGACCGATCCGGCATGTGATCTACATCATCAAGGAGAACCGGACGTACGACCAGTTGTTTGGCGATCTGAAGCAGAATGGGAGGCCGGTGGGGAATGGCGATGCGGGGCTGGCGATGTATGGCGAGAGCGTGACGCCGAACCAGCACAGGCTGGCGTTGCAGTTTGGCGTGCTGGACAATTTTTTCGATTCGGGCGAGGTGTCGGGCGACGGACATGTGTGGTCGAACGCGGCGATCGGGACGGACTATCTGGAGAAGACGTGGCAACAGGAGTATCGCAACGGGCAGCGGACGTACGACTACGAGGGGATGGTGGCGGATGGCTATCCGCTGCTACAGAAGATTCCCGATGTGGTTGAGCCAAAGAGCGGGTATATGTGGGGCAATGCGGAGGCGCACGGAAGGACGCACTACAACTTCGGCGAGTTCATTTCGTCGACGTTCTGTGAAGCGAAGAAGAGCGGGAACCCGCAGGAGGGGCCGCAACTGGAGGGGTCGAAGTGCGCGCGGGTTGCGATTGAGCCGGGAGAGGCGATTCCGGCGGAGTGGGGCGGCGGAGTGAACAAGTGGGGGTGGGCGATCCCGCTGCTGGCGGCGAATGTGGCGACCAAGCCGGAGCTGGTGGGGCACTTTGCGGCGGAGTCGCCGGACTTCAACCTGAGAGTGCCGGACCAGATAAGGGTGGAGGTGTTTCTGCGGCACTTTGCGGGATGGGTTGGCGAGCGCGCGGCGGGCAAGGACACGATGCCGAATTACATTACGATGCGGCTGGGCGACGACCATACGGCGGGGACAGTGGCGGGCGGGCCGACGCCGAAGGCTTCGGTGGCGGACAACGATCTGGCGGTGGGGCGGGTGGTGGATGCGGTGTCGCACTCGGCGTACTGGGACGATACGGCGATCTTCATTCTGGAGGACGACGCGCAGAACGGGGCGGACCATGTGGACGCGCACCGCAGCATGGCGCTGGTGGTGAGCAAGTACTCGCCGCGCACGGCGGACGGCGGGACGTTTGTGGACAGCCATTTCTACACCACGGTGAGCGTGGTGCGGACGATGGAGACGCTGCTGGGGCTGCCGCCGATGAACAACAACGACGCGCTGGCCCCGCTGATGGGGTCGATATTTACGGGGCCGGGCGACCAGAGGCCGTTTGCGGCGGACTACGCGAACCGGGAGAATGGGTTGATCTACACTGCGAATGCGGCCACGGCTGTGGGAGCACGGGAGTCTGCGAAGATGGACTTCACGCACGCGGACCGGGCGGATGCGAGCAAGCTGAATGTAATCTTGTGGCGGGACGCAATGGGCGATCGGGCGGTTCCGGCGCAGTTGATGCAGAAGCAGAAGAGAGCCAAGAAGGACGATGATGATTGAGTTCAAGAGCAAGGACAAAATGCGGGGGATTCTTTCCCTTCGGCAAGCTCAGGGTCAGAATGACAAATTTTTCTGTGATGAATGACAAGCTTTTCTGTGATGACGACGACTGAGGCGATGGATGGAGAGTAAGGGGTTGGAGAGTGATGGGCTGAGGCCGTTCCGGCTGGCACCATGGTTCAGCGAGCGGCCATGGGGAAGGCGCGACCTGCGGCCGTGGTACAGCGCTGCCGATATATCGGGGATGACGCAGCCGGTGGGCGAGGCGTGGCTGACAGGGCCGGAGTGCGTGGTGGAGACGGGCGAGTTTGCGGGGCGAACACTGGCGCAGGTGGCGGCGGAGGCGGGTGAGCGGGTGGTGGGCGCGGGCGGGAAAGACTTGGCCGGGAAGGACTTTCTCCATAAGGACGGGGGGGCGGAGTTTCCGCTGCTGGTGAAGCTGCTGTTTCCCAGTGAGAAGCTGTCGGTGCAGGTGCATCCGGACGATGCGATGGCGCGGGCGATGGGGCAGCCGCGGGGCAAGACGGAATGCTGGTACGTACTGGAGGCGGAGGCGGGAGCGACGATTGCGCTGGGGTTGCGCGAGGGAGTGACGGTGGAGGCGGTGCGGTCGGCGATTGCGGCGGGAACGCTGGAGGAGCTGCTGGAGTGGGTTCCGGTCGAGGCGGGGGAGATGGTGTTTGTGGACGCGGGGACGGTGCATTCGATTGGGCCGGGAGTAGTTCTGCTGGAGACGCAGCAGACCAGCGATGTGACCTTCCGGCTGTACGACTACGGGCGGGGGCGGGAGCTGCACCTGGAATTGGGGCTGCGCGCGCTGAAGACGCGGACGGCGGCGGGCAAGGTGAGGCCGCGGGCGATGGATGGGTTCGTGCGGCTGATCGAGCAGAAGTATTTTGTGGTGGACCGGTACGACGTTGCGGCGGGGGAGGAGGCGATTGTGCCGGTGGATGGGGCGGGGTGCGTGGTGGGGCTGCGAGGTGAGGTGGTGGTGGAGAGTGAGGGCTGCGAGGACGTGGAGTTGCCGATGGGGCGGGCGGTGGTGGTTCCGGCGGGGAGTGGGGTGGTTCGGGTGAAGAGCCGTGCGGGGGCGAGCTTTGTAAATTGCTGGGCACCGGTGGCGCAGTAGGGGATTGCTTCCCACCCTTCGCAAAGAACGCGAAGGATGGGGCACCCGGCACCCGGCTTTTTGCTGCTCCGAAGGACAAATACTGAGATTCTGGCTTCGCCAGAAT
>PLOT01000280.1 GCA_003142215.1 Granulicella sp.
GGGGGTGGTCTGCGAGGGCGGGGCAGCAGCCGGTGCGGAGGTTAGAGGTGACGCAGAGTTCGACGGGGAGCTGGCGGGCGGCGAGGACCTGCATGAGTTCGGGGTCGTGGTGGGCGGCGAGGGCGTGGCCGATGCGCTCGGCGCCGATGTTGATGGCGGACCAGATGCTGGCGGGGCCTTCGATGAGGCCTCCGGTCTCGCCGGCGTGGGCGGTGAGGCGGAGGCCGGCGGCGCGCGCCTCGGCGTAGAGGGATTTGAAGAGGGATGCTGGGCCGCGCGCCTCGTCTCCACCGATGCCGATGCCGACGATGGAGGGGAATTGGGCGCGGAGTTCGGCGGCCTTGCGGAAGACGCGGGCGGCCTCTTCAGGGCCGAAGTTGCGTACGGCGTCGATGAGCCAGTAGATGGTGGTGCCGAACTCTCGCTCGGCGCGGATGCGGCCGCGCTCGATGGCGGCTACGAATGGTTCGACGGCGGTGTGCTTCCAGTGGTAGAGGATGCCGAAGGAGATGTAGACCTCGGCGTGGACGACGCCCTGGGAGGCGAGGGCGCGGACCATGTTGTAGGTGATGAGTTCGTAGTCGGCGGGTGTGCGGAGGCGCTCGGTGACGGACTTGAAGGCGGCAAGGAAACCGAGGAAGTCGGCGTAGGTGTAGAGGCCGCGTGCGTCGTCGAGGGTGAGTGGGTCGGGGTCGTTGCGGCGGGAGAGCAAGACGAGGGTTTCGGGCTCGATGGTGCCCTCGAGATGGAGATGGAGTTCGACCTTTGGGAGATTGCGCAGCCAGGTTGGGAGGTCGAACTCGGGGAGGAGCGGCTTGCGGGTGGTCATTCTTCTAGGCTAAGACATTTTCCCGGATGATGCAGCGTATCGCGCCACGAATGAAATACGGGGATTCTTCGCTGCGCTCAGAATGACAATCGTGTTTTATCGCTCAGAATGACAATCGTGTTTTCTATATAGCAATAGTAATAAGGAGTCGTTATCTATTTGGTTGCCTTGGCCTTGAGACGCTGCATGACGAGCGGGGGGACGAGGGCGCTGACATCTCCGCCGAGATTGAAGACACCCTTGATGAGGCGCGAGCTGACGTAGGTGTACTGCTCGGCGGGCATCATGAAGAGGGTTTCGAGGGAGGGGTCGAGCTTGCGGTTCATCATGGCCATGGGGAACTCGTACTCGTAGTCGGAGATGGCACGGATGCCGCGCAGGACGGCCTTGGCACCCTGGGCATGACAGAAGTCGACGAGCAGGCCGTTGAAGGTGGTGACGGAGACGTTGTGGAAGCCGGAGACAGCGATGGCATCGGCGATCATCTCTGTGCGCTCGGCGACGGAGAAGAGAGGGACACCCTTGTCGTCGTTGCGCAGGATGGCGACGACCAGCTCGTCGACGATGCGGGAGCCTCGCTCGATCAGGTCCAGATGGCCGTTGGTGAGGGGATCGAAGGTGCCGGGATAGACTGCCTTGACGAATTTCATCTGTAAAAGCAGAATACCCCAAACCAGAGGGCAAATTAATACTTCATGGGCGTAGACTTCCATGCATCCGCCTCCGTCTGTCTTAGTAGCCGCTCAAAACGAGCAGGCGGTACGCCGTCCGGGCCGGGTAGATGCCGTCCGGTGCCAGTGGCAGCCGTCCGCGTTATGCGAGCCGCAGGAATACATATGGCGTTTGAAGGGGTACAGATGTTTTCATCGACGAGTCTCTCCCTCGGGAACGAGGCGCGGGCCACCCCGCTCGACGACCTGGAGAATGTGGTTGCGATGTACCAGCCGCGGGTATTCCGCTTTCTGCTGGCGACGCTGCGCGACCACGATGCCGCCGAGACGCTGACACAGGAGACGTTTTTGCGCGCATGGAGCGCTCGGGCAAGTTTCCGCGAGGACTGTTCGCTGGCGACTTGGTTGATTCGGATTGCGCTGAACCTGGCGCGCGACCACACACGGACGGGACGGTTCCGCTTCTGGAAGCGCGTCTCGGCCAGCGCGGTGGATGTGGCGGAGGTTTCTGCCTTCGTCCCCACGCACGAAGGCTCCGCCGAGGCACATCTGATTGCGAAGCAGCAGGTGGCAGGGATATGGGAGACGGTGGCGGGGCTCTCCGCGCGGCAGCGCAGCATCTTTTTGCTGCGCTTTATGGAAGAGATGGAGATTCCAGAGATTGCCACTGTTACGGGCCTGCCGCTGGGCACGGTCAAGAGCCACCTGTACCGCGCGCTGGCTATCATCCGCGCGCAACACAATTTTTCACCCCACGACACAACAACGCGCAACGCAACGACGAAGGAGACAGAATGACTCCTCAACTGACAACGGAACAACTGGCAGCGCAATCCGGGACCACTGAGTGCGCACCGCTGGGCGAGACTCACCTGACGGGCGAACAGTTTGGCGAGCTGATGGGCGGGACGACGGAGACGGCGAGCGCTGAGCTTGCGCAGGCCGAGGCGCACCTGCTGGTGTGCGAACAGTGCGCAGCGGAGTTTGCCAGCCTGCGGGAGGCGATCAGCCTCTTCCGCGAGGCGAGCAACGCGTACGCCGACGAAGAGCTGCGGAGCAGGCCGCGATGGATTCTGCCGGCGCGACGTTCGCACTCTCAATCGCTTGTACCGGCGTACTGGGTTGCGGCCGCCGCCATGTTTCTGACCGCGCTTCTTCCCTTGCAGGTGATGCGCCGGCACACGCATGCGCCCCCGGCAGCGGGCGTCTCCAGTGTTGCGGCCAGCAATGCAGCCAGCAATGCGCAATCCGACGAGGCACTGCTGGAGGACGTCAACAGCGAGATCTCCGCCTCGGTGCCAACCTCCATGCAGGCGCTGGCCGATCCAACCGCCGACGCCAGCACGGTCAACAACGAAACCTCCGTTCCTACTACGAACCAAAGGAAGGACTAACCATGACCGATCGAAAGACCCTCATCGCACTGTTTGCCGTTGCCGCATTCGCACTGGGCAGTATGATCGCCGTCGCCCAATCGGCGCCAGCGCAGCAGACACCCGCAGCGCCGGCGGCTACAGCTCCGGCAGCGCCCGCAGCCGCGCCCATTGAACGGCAACCGCCGTCCGGCCCCGGAATGGGCAAAGGGATGGGCCCTGGGATGAAGCATCCTGGGATGGGCCAGGGAATGCGGCCAGGCATGATGCAGGGCAAAGACGCGGGCAACTTCCGCGGCGACGGAAGGATGCCTAGACGCGGCAAGATGGAAGGCGGCTTCCGTGGAGAGCATGGCGGCGGCATGGAGGCGGGCTTCCGCATTGTGCCCGAAGGAATGTGGTGGAAGAACCCCATGGTGGTGCAGCGGCTGGCGCTGAGGCCCGAACAGACCAAGAAGATGGAAGGCATCTTTGAGCAGAGCCGGCTTCAACTGATCGACCTGAAGGCGAACGTGGAGAAACAGAATGCTCTGCTGGAGCCGCTGCTGAGCGCCAATCCGCCCGACACCATCAAGGCCATGGCCCAGATCGACAAGGTGGCCCAGGCGCGCGCGGAGCTGGAGAAGACCAACGCCAGAATGCTGCTCGGCATTCGCGTTGTGCTTACGCCGGATCAGTGGACCAAGCTGCACGCGGGTCGCGATGCAGGCGGATTCGGCGGATCTGATGGGGCAAAAGGGCCGGGTGGAGCGGGACGCGGACATGGTGCCCCCGGTGCGAACGCTGCTGCGCCGAAGTTCTGATTGCGCGGTTCGATTCTGCGATCTGAAGACTCAGTTGCGCGGTGGAAGGGTAGTACGAGCAAAGCAAAGCCCGCCAGTTCGGCGGGCTTTTGCTATTTGAATTATGGTGCGGGCGCGGTGCGTGCTATTTGCGGCCCTTGACGGCTTCGTGGGCGGCGACGGCGGCACCGGCTGGGACGGGAGGGATTTCGGCGGCGACCGTTGCCGCGCCGATGCCGAGCTT
>PLOT01000141.1 GCA_003142215.1 Granulicella sp.
AATCGGCCGAAAGAAGACAGTCGAGAGGAAATCGGAGCTAGAAAGGCCGAGTTTGGCCCAAGTTTGGGAATTGTCTTATTTGATAAGACCGATTCCTCAGATCCCCACCGGACTGTCAAGGGAGCTAAAACGCTTTTTGGATCTGCCGCATCAGTTAGACAGCTGGAGTTCTATCAATACGATGGAACCGGGATCTAGCGTCCCAGAGCAAGCTCGTCTTGTCAATCCGGCCCCTTCTCCCGAACAACAGGGTGAGCGCGGGAGGGGCGTTTTGGGGTGATCGATAGGAGTGGAGCTCGTCATTTTGAGGGTCATAGGAACGAAGAGGGTCGAGCTCAGCCCGGTGCGCTCTAGTTGTGGCAAGATACATAGCTTGCGTGAACGCGATGCCAAATCTCGGTTCTGCCGAACAATGAGAAGCCAACATAGCCGCACAACCTCAAGAGGTCACCATCCACAACCATCTGGCCGCGATAGGTATTTCCCGACTTTGGGTCGTAGATTGTTCCGCCGGACGCGCGAGTGGCGTCGCTCAGATGAAAGCGGCTGCCAATCTCAAAATTGCGTAGCGATTTGCCGCGCAGAGTTGCGTCGGGATTGTGGGTATCGGTTGTGGCGTCGGCTTTTGGACTGATAAAGACGATCCTCATGCAGAAGTCACTGGAGCATGGGGCGATCCGGACAATGGTTACTCCCTCCGATAGAAAGGCTTCAGGCGCTCCGTGATTTTGGCGGTTCAATATTTCTCTTACTGCCTGGGATGGAGAGGGCTACCAGGCGCGGTGTCTTCTTGCGCACAGCATCTTTGAGCACTTTGAAGACGCGCTCGTTGAGAGGCGTAGAACGAACAAAGTCCTGATAAGCCTGTTGCAGGTTGGTGCGAAAGAATTCGCGGAGTGCATCGTCGTCCATTTCTGAGGAAGAACTTCGCATGTTGTCTGCCATTCGCCTGAGAATGTGAAGGCGCGCGACATTCAGCACTTCCGGCTCATAAGGAACATTGAGAAACTGGAAGATCTCTTCTGCGGATGAAAGGCTGGAAAGCTGATCGAGCACAGTCATGACGGCATCCCCTCTGGCAAATTATTACAATTCTTTGCTTCGTCTAGCTGGACGTAAAACTCCAGTAACTCATCCATACTCACCACGCGCTTGGCCTGCATGGAGCGCTCCTGAATCTGCTTCAGAAGAAGTTTCATTTGCAGTTCATTCGCGCTAAGGCCGAGGGAATGTAATGCACCGGCAACGGACGCGGTCCCCGAGTGCTTTCCGAGCACGATGGTGCGGTCCCGTCCAAAGGTCTGCGGGGACAATTCCTCGTAGGTTCTGGGATCTTTCATCAAGCCATCGACGTGGATTCCTGACTCGTGAGTAAATGCACTCGCGCCAACGATCGACTTCCCTGAAGGAATGGAGCGGCGTGATGCAGCGGCGACGAGCTTGGCGAGTCTTGGCAACTGCGCCAGATCCACGCTGCTCTTGTTTTCGGAAAAGCAATTCAAGCCTGCCACCACCTCTTCAAGTGCGGCGTTGCCGGCCCGCTCCCCGAGACCGAGAATGCAGACACTCGCATGGGTTGCGCCACCGCGAATTGCAGCAAGCGTATTTGCGGTGGCGAGTCCCAGATCGTCGTGTCCATGAAACTCAAGTTCGAGAGGGAGTGCAGCGCGCAAGGCACGAAAGACCTCGTGAACGCCAAAGGGCTCCATGCTGCCGAGTGTATCTGCGAAGCGGAAGCGATGCGCGCCGGCGCGAGCAGCCGCTTCCGCCGCGATGATGAGAAACCCTAGATCGGCGCGACCGGAGTCCTCGCCACCCATCGCAACAGCTAGTCCGCAATCCCGTGCATAGGAGACTACATCGTGGATGCGCGCGAGAACCTGTGCGCGATCTGCCTTCAGTTTTGCGTGGATCTGAATATCGGAGAGCGGCACGGACAGGTTCACCCGCGTCAGTCCGGTCTTTCTGGCCGCGTCCACATCGGCGCGCGTCATGCGGCACCATGCGATGGGGACTGCCTTGGACAGCATGACTCCAATGGCGGCGATCTCTTCAATCTCTCGCGGCCCCATGGCAGGAGTTCCGGCCTCGATCTCATCCACACCCGCGCGTTCCAAAGCGAGCGCGATGGCGAGCTTCTCCTCAAACGTGAAGGCCACGCCAGGCGCCTGTTCTCCATCGCGCAGGGTGGAATCGTTGATTACGATCTTGACTGAGTTAGGCATACATAGCCTCCAGAGGAACCATCGCAGCACGAAGGCTCTGTACTGCTCGCGGGAGTACTTCGAGAACGCGGACCACATCTTGCTGGGAGTTTTCGCGTGAGAAGGAGAAGCGGACAGCCCCGCGCAGATATGCAAAAGGAACCTTCATGGCGCACAGCACATGCGATGGCTCGATGGAGCCGGCGGCGCAGGCCGATCCGGAAGAGACTGCGATGCTCGCACGATCCAGCAGCGACAACAGCGAATCGGCCTCGACATCTTCAAAGGCAATATTGAGAGTATTGGGCAGACGATTGTCGCTGGCTCCGTTCAGAATCGAGCCGGGGACAAGGTGCAGAATCTCCTGCTGCAAGCCGTCGCGCAAAGCGGCGATCCTGGGCATCTCGTTGCGAAATGCATTTTTCGCCAACTCCGCGGCAACCCCAAAGCCGACAATTGCGGTAGTGTTTTCGGTGCCCGCGCGCCGCCGGCGTTCTTGTTGTCCGCCATGCAATAGCGGAATCAGTGGAATACCGTTACGAATATAGAGAGCGCCCGCTCCCTTGGGCCCGTGCAGTTTATGCGCGGAGATCGAGAGCATATCGATCTGAGTTGACCGGACATGCATCTCTACCTTGCCAGCCGCCTGCACCGCATCGCAGTGAAACAAGGCTCCAACCTGGTGGGCCTCATCCGCCAGTCGCGCAACGGGAAACTGCACGCCGGTCTCATTGTTGGCCCACTGCAAGGAGACGAGCGCGGTCTTTGCGCTCAAGGCGCTTCGGTACGCTTCTCGATCCAGTTGTCCATCCGTGCCCACCGGAATGCGATAAACGACTGCACGTTTTGTTCGCTCCAGATGATCACAGACCGCGAGCACCGATGGATGCTCGACCGTAGAGGTGATGATCTCGTCGCGTCCCGGCTGAACCTCCAGCGCGGAGAGGATTGCTGTGTTGTTGGATTCACTTCCACCGGAGGTAAAGACTATCTCCTTGTCAAATTCTGCACCAAGCAGCGCCTGAACCTGCCCACGCGCAACCCGGATGGCATCGCTCGAAGCTGTACCCAGCGCGTGTGCCGACGATGGGTTGGCAAAGTGCTCGCGAAAAAAAGGAAGCATGGCATCGACGACGCGTGGCGCTACGCGCGTGGTGGCGTTGTTATCCAGATAGACCCATGGAGAGGCAGATTGTTTTTCTGTCATGCAGTGTCTCCTGGCAGCTAACCATCAGCAAAAGGACTTACCGCATCCGCATGTGGACTTTACCTGCGGGTTGTTAAATGCGAAGCCCGCGCCATCCAGGCTGTCGACGAAATCGATCGTGGTGCCAGCGATGAACGTAACGCTTGAGGGTTCGATAAAGACGGAGAGACCGTGACTCTCGCAGGAGAGATCGGCCAGCTCGGAGTTCTCTACCAGTCCCATCTGGTATTGATAACCGGAACAGCCGCCTGCAAGCACCGTAAGACGAAGCCCTGCGATTGGGGTTGAACTGCTCGTGATTGCTATACGTAAAGCCTGAGCTGCAGCTTCAGTTAGTTGAATCATCTGTCCGCTCCATTACTGGTTTGCAGAGTTAGTAGCACGTCGTTTGCCAAATGGAAAGATCATCTTTTTCACCCGTTTATGAGATACATGAAAGTACAAGAAAGTATTCTTGTCGCGTTTGCGACGTGTAGATGTTCCGTCAACCAGTGCGTACTGCATGGATCGGCGTCTCTGTTGAACTCATCATTTGCAAACACACCTGGACTAGCAGGCTCTCGCCAGACTCGTCGCCAAAGCATCCGTTGAAGTCGCTGCACTCAGAGCAACAGGGTGCGACGCATCGGCGAGCATTACTATCCCGGCAAATACTTCGATAGAAGAACTTCTTCCACTTCATGTCGTGTGTGTTGCGCAGGGCCATGGGAGCGAAGTGCCGTTTCATGAGCGCGGATAACTCACTCCGGTTGGTGAGCCCGAGATCCTGCCACAGGTGGTTGGGCCGCATTGTTCTGCGCGCAACAAGTATCGCCAACAGCGAACTGAGCGGAGCGGAAGTGGAGCGCGAACGCTGTAGCAGCCTGCGCAGAGATTGCTCCTCTTCTTCAACCAGTATTGTGCTATCGAGTCCAAACGCTTCCAGAGAATCCATCGCGCCGGGAAAATACTGGTCGATGACGCCGCGCAGGACCTTGCCAGAGATGCCGAGAGCCTCTGCGAGCGAGCTTCCCGAAGTGCTCTCCGCCACGCCGATGGCAAACAGGCACGCAAGCACATGGCCATCGAACGGATCGCACGCTGATGGATCGAGCGTTCGACCGAGGAGTAGGGCTGTAACGTCTGGAGTCATAGTCTGGTCCTTATGCTGTCCGATCCTTATGCCGATCCGTGAGTCTGACAGCCCTTCGGGCAGACCCTGGAACATGCGGCACATCCGACGCATGCGCCTGGGTCTGCAACTGTCATGATCTTGCGCTCGATCTCGTCGTCTGCATCGAGGCACACGAGCTCGCCGTCCTCCGTAATTCCCTTCATATCCATGACCGAGTTTCCGCATACCTTGAAGCAACGGCCGCATCCGATGCAGGTCTCTGGATCGATCTCAAGAAGATAAGAGGGGTGCCAGGGCCGGCCATCTCGTGTTACAGCTTGTACTCCAATTTGCGTAGCTTCCATAGCGACTCCCATAGTCTTCAGTAGTTTCGTTTCAATTTCAGTTACCGGTAGGCCCTATGAATCGATGGATAAATTCGGAATCTCCACTATTCACTGGTAAATCATCTACGATCACTAATAGTGTGCGACTTCAGGATACTTTTCGATCCACTCCACACCGGCTACGACCAGCTTCTCGCCCTCCGCTTCCAGCTTCTCCAGGCTTTCGAAACCGAAGCGGTGCACGTCCCGTAGATTCTTGTTAATGACGATCAGGCGGCCCGCGGTGAGCACGAGCCGTCCGAAGCCTTCGTGGTGCAGCTTCATGAGCGGACAAACCATAACGTCGGTGATCCGTTCAATGGTTAGCCCCACGGCGTTGTAGAAGAGTTCCATGTGCCACAGAGTCTCCGGATCGGGATCGCCCATCATGGGAAGCTCGCGGCGCTTCTCCCTGGTCAGGATGTAGGGCTCGAGCAGATCGAGGTCGGTCTTCTTGTCCCACGATCCATGCAGATCCTGTGCGCGCCACTGCTTGATCAGCTCCTTGAGAAATCCTTGCGCGGCTGGTGCGGCGATTTGAGTAACTGCCTCAGCCATGCACCACCTCGTCTTCCAGATTCAACGTGCGTCCGTGTCCCTTGTTGAGCGCCTTGCGCAGCCACGGCGGCGGAGTTCCACGCAACACCGTCTGTAGCCGCAGCAGAAGCCCATCGATAGGTTCAGGCTCGGCAACCTTGATTGGGTGGACTTTCCTGGCCACGGCACGCGCGGCTCCAGAGCCGCCAATTGCAGCGACGTAGAGAATCGCACAGTCCTCGATCGCGTCCAGTTTGGTCGCGAGCTTGTCTTCCGTGCCGTCCTCCTGTAGGTCTCCGGCAAACTTGTAGGTAGTGACGAAACAAATCGTATCGGGCGTGACATCATAGACTGCGATGTTCTTCGCCCATCCGAAGTGAGCGTCCACACGCTTTAGATCTTCCGTGGCAAAGGCTACTTTCATATTCCTCCCAAACTACGAATGCGATAAATGGAACGACTTATGCAACAGCTATGAAACATGCAGGGATACAAGTGGATTGGCTTCCTGCGCAGGCAGCAGCCATGTCGTCGGCGCAGGCTCATGACTATCAGCCAAAAATAGATTTCCGATGGTAAAAATCAGGTCACGCGTTCCGCGATAGCCCACCGTCACCTGATGGCTTGCTCCGAGGCGGTCAAAGACGGGTATGCCGATGCGGAAGAATGGAATGCCGAGTCGCTCCGCGGCCTGGCGTCCATGTGAGTGGGTCACGATAAGATCGGCGCCGGCGGCGCGCAGTTCATAATCTTCCAGATCGCCGATCAGAACTTCGTCCGTCGGAATGTCCTTCAGAAGAGGAGAATCGGTTGTGGTTACCGCCGCCTGAATCTCGCAACCCATCTCATGCAGCCAGTGTGTGATGGTCGCAAGCAGGTCTGGTTCGGCTGCAACAGCTACTTTCTTGCCGCCGAAGTAGAAGTGTCCGTCGAGCATTGCATCCACCAACTGACTGCGTTGACGGCGAATTTTTCGTGGAACGGGAAGCCCACTTATCTGCGATAGAAAGCCGATCAGATCATCGTTTGCAGCCAACCCCGTGAGCCGATCGAAGAGCTTGAAGGGCACGCCCGTGCGGTGCTCCACCGTGATGGCCGCGCCGCGCATCTGCTCGCCAATGGCCACCGTCCAACAGGCCGAACCCATCTTCCGGATATGCTCCAGACTGATCCCACCGAGCGTGGTCGGCGTGAACGCTGCTGGGATATGCCCGTCAAGCGAGCCGGAGAGATCGGGCAAGAAAAGGGGGTCAAGGTTGAAGGCTTCGAAGATGTCTCGCAGTTCTTCGATGTCGCCCGGAGACAAGTGGCAACCGGGAAGAACATTGACGCGACGCGAAAATCTGGTTTCCATGAGCGGGACTTCAACCAGCTCTTCCACCATGCGGGTCACAGCGGCGGCCCATCCATTCTGAAATGCTCCCTGAAAATCCGGCGTGGACACAGCGACCAGAGCGATGTGGCCGAGTTCGGGATGGTTGGCGCGAACCTGCTTGAGAAATCCATTCACGTCGTCGCCCTTGATCTCGGAGACTCCCGTGGTGCAGATGCCGATGAGTCTGGGATCGGTGCGGTTGGCGATATTGACGATGGCCTGCTCGATGTTGTCGAAGCCGCCCAGAACCGTGGCGACCTCGCTCATCGCCGTCGTCTGCATGGGAATGGCCTCGCGAAAGTGGCGTACAAACAAGACCAGTCCGAAGGAGGTGCAACCCTGTGAGCCGTGCAGCAGCGGCATCGAACCCTCGACACCCATGAAGGCCAGGGCCGCACCGATGGGCTGGCTCATCTTGAGCGGGTTCACTGTGCAATGCTTTTGACTGACAGTCACCTTGGCCATGTTATTGTCCTATGCAATACGGATTGCGAGTTCGTCATCCATCGCGGCGTTCTCCCACGGAGCGGGCTTGCGAATCTGTTCCCAGATTGGATTGGAGAGTGCCTTGTCGATCTCATGCACCAACGCCACCATGCCCTCGTATCCTGCGTAAGCGTGGTGCCGTTCCTGATTGATGTCGAGCCACGGCATCTTCGCTTTTAGCGCGACAAACTGCGTGCGCCCGCCGGAGAGCATAATGTCGGCGCGGGCATCTTTCAACATCTTGTACATCTCGCGCGGCTTAAGATCGTCGAACATATGCGCGTCGTCCTTCACCAACTCCTTGATGCGTTCCTTGTCGCCGGGCGTGGACTTCTTCACGCTGGTTCCGGTGAGGACGAGCCCCGCCTCCTGCAAGGCCGCCACCACCGACCAGGACTTCACGCCGCCCGTGAAGAGCAGAGCGCGCTTGCCCAGAAGCCGCGGCCTGTAAGGAGCAATGCGTTGCCACGCGCGCGCCTCTTCCCGTTCGATGACGATCTCTGTACGGTTGAGCAAGTCGGCTGGTGCGCCGCGATCCACCAGCAGTTGCGCGATCTTGCGCAGAGAGTCGCTCATGTCTCCGATACCGTAGAACGATCCCTCGAAGAACGGAATGCCGTAGCGCTCTTCCATCTTGCGCGCGATATTGATCATCGCCTTGGAGCAGACCATCATCGCGGCGCGAGCACGGTGGGAGCGCGCAATCTCGTGATACTTCGCATCGCCGGAGATGCAGGCCAGGATGCGTATGCCAAGCTCGTCGAGCAGCGGCTTCACCTGCCACAGCTCGCCGGAGAGGTTGTACTCGCCAATTATGTTGATGTCGTAGGGGGTGGTCTCTTCCGGCTCTTCCGTCCCGATGACGTAATCGAGCAGCACCTCACCCGCGAGCTTGTTGCCAAGATTCTTCGATCCGACAAAACCGGGCACATTCACCGGGACCACCGGCTTGCCGAGCTTCTTAGCAGCGGCCTTGCACACAGCCTCCAGATCGTCGCCGATCATCGCGGGAACGCAGGTCTGATAGACGAAGACCGCTGCGGGATTGTACTTCTCGACGAC
>PLOT01000180.1 GCA_003142215.1 Granulicella sp.
TATTTTTTCGCACACAAAGGAAAATCCGCATGACCGAAGCAAACAAAACCACCCGGTTCTTCGCCTTTACTGACCCCTTACCACTGACCCCTTACCACTGCCTCTTCGCCTTTTATACGTCTCACGCGCTTAGCGCGTGCTTAAACTCCATTTTTTGAATACTTTACGCTATTTGCCACGGGGGGTATCTTCATGCGATTGCTCTGAAGTTTGCACCAGTCTCGCATCTCTTATGCATCGATGCAGCAACTGCATCTACGCAAGTTCTTCAGCGGACTCGATCTGACGCAGCCCGCGAATCTTCCATATCCCATAGCCGATGCCGATGGCCAGCAGACATACGAACACGCAAAGCAGAGGAGTTGACCACCTCTGGAGAGTTCCAGACCACATGCGGACGATCCTGCGTCCATAGGTCACGCCGAGCCACGCGATGAAGGAGTAACGCAGGCTGCGGGCAGCGCCGAAGACGCCCAGGAAGCGCCTGCGCGAGACGCCCAGCGCGCCGGATGCCAGCGCAAACGGCAAGAGCGGAAAGGGTGGAGGAAGCAAGGCGGGAAGAAAGACGGCCAGGACTGGATGACGCTCAACCCAGGTGACGACACGGCCAAGAAGACGCGCCGGCACGTAGTTGTGCAGCGCCGTTTCTCCGCCTCTGCGGCCAATGTGCCAGGTGGTGTATCCGCCCAGGATGCTGCCTGCAATGGCACAGGGGGCCAGCAGCCACGGATTGCCGCTATGCGCCACCAGCCACAGCAACAGAAGGTCCGTGCTGCCGGGCAGGGGCACAGGGATGACCGAGGAATCGACCACCGCAACGAAGAAGAGCCCCAGCGCTCCCAGGTGCGTGAGCCAGCGCGGCATCAGCGAGGGATGCACGCGTGGCGCAGGCAATGGAGCTGGCCGCTGAACAAATGCACTCATACAAATTGCCCCCCGCATTCCCGTCGCGCACCTTGCCTGCCCCTCTCGGTTATGCCAACGCGCGAACTAAAATGTGTGTCTCTCTGTAGAACTCAAATTCGAGTCCAGCCAGGAGAGCAGCCGGCGGATACTGCCCGTGGCCATTGCGATGCTGGTATCGCCCGCGCCGTAATAGAGATGAATGGTGTCCCCGTCCGCGCCGATGGTCTGTCCGCATGGAAACACGACGTCCTTGACGTCTCCGCCACGCTCATAGGGAGCTTCGGGCCCGAATATCCAGGAACTGCCGCGTTGCAGGCAGACCTCCGGTTTTTCCAGGTCGAAGAGCGCCAGTCCCAGGCGATAGATGCTTCCAGACGCAGTTTGCCGGACACCGTGGTAGATCATCAGCCAGCCTTTGGCGGTTTCAATCGGCGGGGAACAGAGCCCAATCTTGTTCGCATCCCACCATCCGCCGCGCCGTGCTTCGAGGATCACCTTGTGACCACCCCAGTGGGTCAGGTTCGGCGAATAGGACACCCACATATGCGTGCCCAGCGTCGTCATGGGGCGGTGAATCAGTGCCCAGAGGGCGCCAATTCTTCTTGGCAACAGGGCCGCGTCCTTGTCCTCGGGCTGCATGATGACCCCATATCGCTCGAAGCTCTTGAAGTCCTTGGTCAGCGCGAGCGATACACCCGGACCGCCTCGCGCAAAGGAGGTATAGGCGATTGCGTATTGCTGCAACTCCGGGACCCATGTAATACGCGGATCTTCGATGCCCCAAAGTTCTTCAGGATACTCCTTGGGTTTTGCCATCAACGTCGGTTGAGGATCGATTCGCCATCCATCAACCCCATTTGTGGAACGTGCGGCGCAAAGGTGCGACATCCCGGTCCGGTCTTCAACGCGGCATAGAAGCAAGGTATCTCCATCGGCAAGACGTACCGCCCCTGCGTTAAAGACACTGTTAATCGGATAAGGCCAGTCTTCACGCCGGAGGATAGGATTTGCGGAACTGCGGATAAACAAGGGATGATCGGTATATGGTTCTGAATTCAGTTGCGCTATGACAACGGATTCCGCCGGAACGTCGAGTGAAGGGATTGGATTCAATGAGCGATACTCATTTCCTGATGCAGTTTTTCTACGCCTGATACTTTGGCCGCCTGCATCTCGAGCAGCGCCATGAGGAACGAGAGCGTGGATTCAGCTCCCTGATTTTCGTTCACGCGGTCCGGATGAAGGCCGTCACGGCATCCACCTGTCGATGCGTCGTAAAGCGCAACCTGCAGATCGTTCTTGCCTAGAAACCACCGGAAAGCCCGCCACGCACTATCGTGCCATTGGCCCTCTTCGGTCAGCCTGTACACTTCCAGGCAGGCGGAGACGGTTGCACAGACCTCCACCGGCTGCTGATCGAAACGCGCCTTCTCCTTTCCCTCTGTATAGAATCCGTTCGATCCAATCGGCACGACAATCTCCTCATTGCCGCAATGCTGCTCGGCTACAAGCCACTTCAGTGAATCCATGCCAACTTCGATCATTCTCTGGTTGTCACTCCGCCATCCTGCAAGAATAAGTGCCTGCGACAACCTTGCGTTTGAGTACGCAAGGCTCTTTTCAAACCACTTCCACGTCTCGGAATGACTTTTTTCATAAATATCAAGAAGCCGATTCGCAAGCGTATTGCGTGCGCCCTGGATCGCTCTGTCTCCTGGGAACCAGTCCAGGTAAGCCTGCATGCCCAGGATGGAAAACGCCCATGCACGCGGGCTGGTGAATGTGAGTGTTGCAGGAACAGCAATTTCAAAAAGCCTGCCAGCGGCCCCTCTCAACCCTGGATTCCGCGAATGCCCCAGCACCTTCCCCAGCGACCACAACGCGCGTCCATGGCTGTCCTCCGATCCAACATCTTCAAGCCATTTGCGGTCGTAACTGAGAAAGTTTCTGAACCTACCGGTATCGGTATTGAAAGCAAGCCATAAGAAGGCCAAATAACGATTGGAGAGGTCTAAATATTCCCGCCCGCCTGCGCGTTCAGGACTTTCATCCAGAAGAACGGACACTATGAGCGCCCGAGCGTTGTCGTCGGTCGTGTATCCCTCGCGTGTGTTCGGCACAGAGAAAATGGCGTGCTGCAAGATGCCCGTATCGTCCGTAATGGTCAACAGATGATCTGTGCGCAACGCCGGGAGAAGGTCTACCGGTTCCATTGCAAGATCATCCTGTTGGGCAGCTCTTGGCCGTAGCGAGCGCTCAAAGCGTGCCCGCTGAAAGCTCGTCATATAGGCACGCGCCGTCTTGGGCCACGTCGTTCCGCGGGAGTACAGATAGGCGCGCTTCCGCATGGCATGGCGCTCAGCATCGTTTTCCAGCAATGCAAGAACCGTCTCGGCGATCGCATTGGGGTTCTCAAATGGAACAATCACGCCCCGCTTCTCCGCAAGTAATTCCTTGGCGTGCCAGTATGGCGTGGAAACGATCGCTTTCCCAGCTCCAAGCGCAATCGCAAGCGTGCCGGAGACAACCTGCGCCTCCTGCTGGTAAGGCGTGATGTAAATATCGGCCGCGCCCACATACTCTATAAGTTCTTCCAGACCCACAAAACGGTTGTTGAAAATCAAGTGATCGGAAACGCCAAGTCGATCTGCCAGAGCCTGCAACCCTTCACGATAACGCTCTCCTTCATGACGACGGATATGGGGATGGGTCACTCCGGAGACGATATAGACCACGTTCGGATGTTTTGCAAGAATCGCAGGGAGCGCGCGAATGACATTCTCAATGCCCTTGTTGGGAGACAGCAAACCGAACGTGAGCAGCACGAACTTGCCCTCGGTGCCAAACTTGTCTTTGAAGTAGTTGGGATCCATGAAGGGCAGATCTGGAACACCATGCGGAATTACATCGATCTTTCCGCTTGGGACCGCATACACTTCCCGCAGCAATTGGGCCGCCAACTCGCTCATCACAATCATACGATCGGAAAGCTGTGCTATCTCTTCGAGCACGGCACGCTGACTCGCGTCCGGCTCGCGCAGCACCGTATGCAGCGTGGTAACAAGGGGCATCTTCAATTTGCGCAGCAAGGTCAGGATGTGGCCACCCGCCATGCCGCCATAAATTCCATATTCATGTTGCAGGCAAACCAGGTCGTTGCCATTGAAATTAAGAAAATCAGCGGCTTGTTCGTAGGAAGAGATTACTTCCTGGTCAATCTCCAAACGGACTTGTTCTGGGTAATCGTACTTACAATCGGGATCGTTGACCGGAATCGCAAACAGCCGTTCCTCTCCGTATTCGGTCGCGAGCGCAGTGCATAGGTCGGTTGTGAAAGTGGCGATTCCGCACTCGCGCGGGAGATAGTTCCCAACAAATGCTATGCGAGTTGGCAAGGGGAAGCTGCAAGCTTTCAAAGCGACGTGCAAAGCCTCCCCGTGATCCAGTCTCAAGGTAGCATTATCAGAATGCGTCATTTCAGAAAACGACATAACGTCACGCTTTCACGGTCAAATTCTGCCTAAAACGATGAGAATGATAACAATCAAAAGAATCGTCCCCAATCCGACGCTGGGAAAATATCCCCAGTCTCTGCTATGCGGCCACCGCGGCCATGCTCCGAGAAATGCCAGAAGAAGAACCACAATTAATATTGTTCCAAGCATTTTTACTCCTCGCTTTCCTGCAACCAGACGAGTTTACTTAAAGTGTGCTGCGGCCCCGTGTCGAGACCGCAGCGGTTACACGGCCTTGTCAGCGCAAACTTCCAGTCGTTGCATTGGCTGGGCTGCCGATTGCGTCGCCGGATACAACCAGTTCCACTCTGCGGTTCTCCTGTCTGCCCGCTGAGTTATCGTTTGAGACTACTGGCAACGTGTTACCGAAGCCCTTTGAACTCACTGAGTTTGTGGTTACGCCCTGCTGCACCAGATAATCGCGAACGGCCCCAGCGCGGTTCTCCGACAGCTTCTGATTCATTGCATCGCCGCCGACATTGTCGGTATAGCCGTCGACTTCGATATTCAGTCCTGGATAGGCGATCAATATTCCGGCAACCTTGGCAAGCTTCTCCCGTGCGCCGGGCTTCAAGGTGAACTGTCCGGTGTCGAACAATACATCGGACATGCTTACAATCAGTCCGCGCGCGCTATCGCGCGTTTCCAGAATACTATTCAGTTGTTCTGACAACTTTGCGCGCATCGCGGCCTTGTCGCTGTTCGCCTGATTCTCATTCTGCTGAGCATTCGCCGCAGCGATGCGAGCCTGTTGTGCATCAGCCTGGGCCGCGGAGATTGCCGCCGCCGATGCAGTTTGATTCGCGGCCGTTTCAGCCTGTGCCTTTGCCGCTTCGGACTGGGCCTGCTGCTTCAGCCGGGTAGCGTTGTCGGCTTGGGCCTGAGATCTCGCCTGTGCATCGCTCGAAGCCTGACGTTCATTTGCAAGGCGTTCCTCATCGATCTTCTTGACTGCGATCTCTCGTGCATCTTCGGCAGTCTGTACCGTCTCGCGAGAAGCAGCGATCAGGGGCTTCTTGTCCGTGTGCTTGTTTATGGCGTCCGCATCGGCAGTGTCCATCAACTGAACGGCGTGCCGATAGCTCGCGGTCGCATATGTTTCCGCTCCTTCAGATTTTGCGATCCGCAGCGCATTGCGCGCCTCGTAGAACTCCAGCGGCAGGCTGGCGCTCAGAACGACGGGGTCGAACTTATAGCCGGTGGGAATATAGCCTCCGCGCTCCATCAGTTCGTACTTTGCATTCACGGCCTCGGTGGTTCCCTTGGTATCTGCGCGAACGACGTTCTCAAGGACAATAACATCGCTGGGCTGGCGGACGGCAAAATACGGTTCCGCGGTAACGATCAGGGCGAATGCCTGCAGGTCGGTGGTCGCAGTCAGCTTGCTCCGGTCATTGTCGCCGACCAGCACTTCTCCCAGGTTGACAGCCCGTCCCTCGGGTGAAATCGCCCACAGGACATAGGTAAGATATTCGCTGCCGAAGGTAGTAGGACTTTGCAGCTTTCCAAATTCTGCTTCGACTTCCATGGTGCCACGCTTGCTCCGCACCTTGGCTGTACCGTTCGCTGAAGGCAACAAAGCCGTGCCGGCAAAGTCCACATCCGTGGCATCGCTCCCATGCTGATAGTTGATCGCCTGGACCGAGCGACTGGTTACGATCACGCGGTATGGGGACACGGGACCCGATGGTACGAGGTCCACCGTCGCTTGCGAGTTCGCTTGAGCAAATGCGCTCAGGCTGAGTACACATCCGACTGCTAACAAATAAATGTTCTTCAAGATTCCTCCTACAGGCAGAACTCTGCCGTATTACGTTGAACTTGTGTTGCGTTGACGGACGCCGGCTTCGATGGTTTGATCTCTCAAGGCCCAACATAATATAGGGAAAGGCGCTCAAAGAGGCTGAATAGCTTTGGGATTCTCAAAACTACGGGATTACCATGACCCCCATTCAGTATTCCCTTGATTTGTCCTTGTATTACACGGGCAGATTAGACGCACATGTCCGGTTGTCTTCCTTAGCTCAAGGAGCCCGGGAGAGAGGAGAACGGTCACTTCTCGTTAGATGCATTCTTTCAAGTCCATGAGCAAATTGCTGAACTATAAAGCACAAGTACCGTAAAAGCTGAACAAGCGGTCGACATTTCCACAGCGGATAGCTGGGAACAGGCAAATACCGCTGCATTTCATCCGAGGCGCAACAGGCGACATCGGTAGAAAGAGCTATGGCAGCGCAGCCGATGCCGCCGGCAACGCCGTGGCCAAGGCCGCCGGCGCAGCGGCGGTTGCAGGCGCGGGCGAGGCGGTATATGCAGGTGCAGGCGAGGCGGTGTGTGCAGGCGCAGGCGAAGTGAGAAGCGTCCTGTTGGGATCGGAGTTCGCCGGCTGGACCGGCAAGGGCTTGCCCGGCTCCATCTCGTTATCATTCACGTTGAAGACCATCGCATTAGGAGGCAGCTTCATCCTGCCCTCGGCCATGTATGCCACCACCAGTCCGCCGGACAACTCCGGGGCCAGTATGGTCAAGGGGATCAGGTACTTCTTGCTCTTAACCAACGACTGTGCCACGCCATCCACCGGCTTGCTGCGCTTCACGCTGCCTGGAACCTGGGGAATCACGAACGCACTCATCTCCGCCTCGGGATGCCTCCTGCCATACTGCACCAATGAGCGCGCCACCTGCTTCGGCGAGGTCATTCCCAGGTCCGCGACGATACTGCGATGGATCGCATCCGGCAGATAGATGTTCAGCACCGAGCGTGAAAAATCGGCGCAGTTGTGGAAGAGAATGTTGAAGTGGCCTTCGTTGAGGCGGTCGTTGAACAGCGCGATGAATCGCTCGTCCTGCTCTGCCGTGCTCACCACCTCAAAGCCATGGATCGTGCGGTCGTAGGACTCTCCCACCAACTGCGTCCACTCGCCCCCCGGCGTTTTTCCGTGACTGCCATTTGCCGCCAGATCCAGCAGATGTTTCCTGCGATACGCATCACGCAGCGCGTTCACCTGGGCCTGATCCACTGATTGCGGCACCTGGCTCACGTCCTCCACCGCGTAGAGATAGGGGATCAGCGGAATCGCGATCCAGTCCAGTCCGCCGACCTTATGGTAGCGGCTGATGACCACGCCGGACTCGCCTGGCCGACAGGCGCGCAACTCGGTTGGCGACGCCGCGCACACATGGTTCAGATATACCGCCGAGTGGCCAGTCGGATTCATGGCCCCGAAGTGGCCGTACGGCTCTTCCATCAGCAGCGCCACGGAGGCATGGGCGCAGATGACCTGAACCAGGAACCACAACAGCAGCACACCTGCCAGCAGCAGCACGCCCGACAGGTGACCCAAGCCTTGGTTCAGCTTGTTACTTGCCCGTTGACTCTTCCAGCCCCTGTTCATGCCAATCCCATCCTGACCGCTATTCGGCCCGTTCGACACGCATCGCGACAGACGATCATTCCGCGGAACAACACTTCGCTTGCGCGCCTGCTCTCCATTGAGATGCATTTTTTGCCCACCGCGGGCGGCGGGTGAAGACGCGCGGTACCATAGACGACGACCCGAGGACTAAAACTACGATTCAAAATGGAAATGCGGGCTTAGGATTGAGAACCATCCATCTGAAAAGATTGCACATGCGGATCATCGCCTAAACAAGCGACGATCACTTCGATCACTGTGGGCAGAAGCCACACATCGCCCCATTTCTACTTCCACTCGTGGCGTCATGCACTAAGGTTGATGAGCAGCCGCAGTGACCTGAGCCGGCCGGCCGGAATCTGTCGTTGACGAGACAGCCGCCGGCACCGGCGCCGGTTTTTCGGCTGGTATCTCGGTCCCTGCCGGGAAGATGAGAATCTGGATGGAACCCCAATCCGCCTCCAGGTTCGCGCCTGCCTGCTTGCCCATTCCCAACGTCATAAGCAGGCTGTCGTCAAAGCCAAAATTCTCGACCAGGTACTCGCGTATAACCATGGCCCTTGCCTCGGTGAGCACCAGGTCCTTCTGGGTGTCGCCCTCCATGCCTGTTGAAACAACAACCACCGCGACTCCGAATGGATTCTGCGCCAGGAAATCACCGGCGGCTTTGAGAGACTTCTGGTCCTTCAGCTTGGCAGTATCGCGGCTATCGAAGAGCTGCTTGGCTGTATAGGTAAACGACTTGAGAGGCATACCCTGCGGGAGACTAGCAATCTTATTCGCTGCCAGACCGGCGGAGTCTTCGTATCCGCGCTTCTTGAAATACCCGCTGAGGAAGAAGTTGTGTTTCAGGGCCTCCATATTCTCCTGGAAGTCCGTAACCCCGGTCTGCGCCTGGAGCATCGTGTCATGCATGGTGGCGGTGGTCTGTTGCAGGTTGCTATAGAGTTGCTTGTCGTTCACCAGCGCGCCCACGGTTCCCTGGCCCGAGTCGATCTTGGCGCTTACCGCGTTCAGATGCGCCGTCACCTGGACCGTGTTCTGGATGGCCAGTTGACTGCTGTCGAGAATGCCGCTCGTCTTCTTGAACAGGTCCGACATCTGTAGCGGCGGTTCGCTCTGGATCGTTTCGCCATTCCTGACCTCACCTTGTCCGGCAGATCCAAACGAAACAGCTACGAACTGACTCCCCAATACGCCCTCGGTTTCGATGGATGCCACAGAATCGTGTTTGATAATCTCATGCGTCGATTTGTCGAGATCCATGAGTACCGTGACCTTTTCGCCTGGATTGTGAGGCAATGCGATGCTTTGCACAGTGCCGCTGTGAACTCCGCCCACCCGCACGTCGGCCCCCGCGTCTAGACCAGCCACATTGTCGAACAGCGCCTTCACTTGGTAGGTCGAGCTGAACAGATACTCCTTGCTCCCAATAACGAAGACGCCTGCGGCCAAAATTGCCAGTGTCATAACGATGAAAGCCCCCAGCCGTGCCACTCTCGACATAAATCCTCCTACGATTGCTTCAGAAATTCCTTTACAAACGCGATGTTGCTTTGTTGAAGGTCCTCAAAGCTGCCCTCAATCACCACTTTGCCCTGATCCAACAGGGCCAGCCTGTTGGCAATCGTCTTCGCACTGTGCAGATCGTGAGTCACCACGATGGATGCCATCCGGCGCTCGCGCTGTAGCTTGAGAATCAAATCATCGATTTCCCCTGAACTGATGGGGTCGAGACCTGCCGTGGGCTCATCGAGAAGTAGAATTTCCGGTTCCAGGGCGAGCGCACGTGCCAGGCCCACGCGCTTCTGCATTCCACCCGAGATATCGGAGGGCATCTTATCGACGTCGCCTTCCATCCCCACCTCAGCCAGCAACTGCTTCACCCGGTCAGCGCGCTCGGACCTGGACATGTCTCTGCGGTGGTGTTCGAGCGGGAAGGCCACGTTCTCAGCGACGGTGAGCGAATCGTAGAGCGCAGCATGCTGGAACAGAAAACCCATCTTCTTTCTGATCTCGCCCAGCCGGTCCATGGGCAGGCCGGCAATGTCCTGGTCATGGATGCGAATCGATCCCGAGTCGGGTTTTTCGAGGCCGATGATGAGCCGCAGCAGTACGCTCTTGCCTGTGCCGCTGCGTCCGAGCACCGCAAGCGTCTCTCCACGGGTCACGCGCAGATTGATTCCGTCGAGGACCATGTGGTCTGCAAAACTCTTGCGCACATCTTCCACGGCGACAACCGGCGCACCGCTGTCTTTCTCCGGTTCCGTGTGCTTCATCGCAATGTCATAGGCTGTGGCCATATCTATCTCACGCTCTCGATTCGTTCCATCCATAGTTAGGGGAAGACCACGAGAATGAACTTCACCAGCACAACGTCGGCCAGGATCACGAAGAGCGAAGCGAGGACAACCGAGTTTGTGGCTGCGCGGCCCACACCCTCGGCGCCTCCGCGCGTGCGCATTCCCTGGAAGCACGCGATGAGCCCGATGATCAGGCCATAGACCGCGGTCTTGAACGTAGGCGGTAGAAAGTCGCTCAATTTGGAGCCCTTGAAGCCGCTTGCGATGAACTGGTGAAACGAGAGCGGCTCAACCATTGCCTGTGCAAGCCAGCCCATCAATAATCCGCTTGCATCGGCGGCCAGGGTAAGCAGCGGCAGCATCAGGATGCAGGCCAGAATCCGCGTGGCCGCCAGAAGCCTGTACGGGTTGATGGCCGATGCCTCGACGGCGTCGATCTGCTCGGTCACTTTCATCGACGCCAGCTCCGCGCCGATGCCCGCGCCCACGCGCCCACTCACGATCAGGCCGGTCATGATCGGGCCCATGACCTGGATGACGGAGTACACAAGCGTGGTGGGAAACATCGATTTGGCGCCGAACCGGCTCAGGCTATAGCGCGCTTCCATCGAGATCACAACACTGATCGCGGCACCTGCCGCCGCAACCAGCGGCAGAGACATCGATCCAACCTCGTCGAGTTGTCGAACCAGCTCGCGCCACTCATACGGCGGCGTCAACCCAGCTTTTAGAACATTCCAGGAAAAGATGCCGATTTCTCCGAACCACTCGAAGAACCGGTTGGTCATCCTGCCAACAAATTCCAGTGCGGACGGGATGGACACACTTCGTTGCACCGGAATCAGCGGATGGATGCCTGCAACGACAATTTGCTTGTGGTCGCTCACCTGTTCGGTCCTTTAATTTGGGAGCCGTGCGCATTGTTCAGATGCACCCGTGAAAGCAAGGAGTGGGGGCCACTGTAGAGGAACTCCAGAGCGATGTTCCCGCCCATATATACCAGCAGGCTGTAGTTGCCCAACCGGAACGCGTCCTTCGGCCCGAAGCGGTCGGGGTACCAAGCATAGACGCCGGTCATCGAACCCGCATAGGGTGCCAGAAGCGCCGGGATAGAAAAGACGCGATGGCCGTCCTCTCCGCGGCGCGCCGTCAAGGTCGAGACCATTGCATAGCCCATGCGCGGGAATACGCCTCGGCAATCACAGCGGTAGTACAACGCATCTTCCTTGAAGGCTTCCGACAACCCATAGCGCACCGTGGTTCCAACGGCCGCGATCCCAAGGTCGGACCCGAATCGCTTGCTGTACCCCTTAACGCCCGGGTTCCACTCCGGAGGGGAATTCGTATCCTGATTGATCCCAGCCAAGATCGCGGCACTGACAATCGGGTAAGGTCCATACGCATCGAAGGCGTAGTTGCGAACCTTTGTTCTCTGCGAAGGAGGCATATACGTTAGATCCACTTGGCCCGCGGACGCGCTTGCCACAGTTCCGGGGGAGTCTACTAGAGCCGGCGGTGATTGCGTTCGTGCCATATGCGGCAGAGTTGCCAGAACGGTCGCAACCGAAAACAGGAGTGCCGCACGGCGATACTTCATAAATGACGTCATAAGTTCTTCTCCAATCGGCTTCGCCACACCCAGACACTTCTGGCGTCGTCAATGAGACTTGCAGGCGTCTGGCTACGCTATAGATAGGATGCAAGAATCGGGCGTCCAGGCTGGTCATATTTGCTCAGAATTGCAATTCGTCCGTTCTGCATCGGCGGGTCCGGGATATCCAAACGAGATACATACAGCGATTTATATTTACGAGTCCATGTCTAAAAGAGAACAGCCTTGGCGCTCATAAGTGGAGAGAATAAGCATCCTGCTGCTTTCGCAGCCAGGCGAGGAGGCCGTTATGCCTGACGTTCACGCTTATTTTCCATCCCCGCGCATTCTCTGTTGCCCAACGGTATTGATCCACCACACCGGGCAAACCGTACAGAAGGGGGAGATATTTTGAAAAATCAAGACACCCAAGATCCTTTCGACTCCGCCGTCTTTCTCGCAAGCGCGGGGCTTGGCCGGAAGATCGTTCAATTGGAGCCTAAGGCCCTCTTTTTCTCCCAGGGAGATCCGGCCGACGCTGTCTTCTATCTGCAGACAGGGAAGGCAAAACTCACGGTCATCTCGCAGAACGGCAAGCAGGCCACAATCACGCTTCTCTCCGCCGGTGACTTTGTCGGAGAAGAGTCGTTGGCATCCATCCCTGGACTGCGCCTGGCGACGGCCTCTGCCGTCAACTCCTGCGTTGCGCTCAAGATCACACGGAAAGAGATGATCCGCGTGATGCACGACGAAACTGCCTTCTCCGACTTCTTCTTCAAATTTCTTCTGGCCCGCAGTATGCGGATCCAGGCCGATCTCGTGGATCAGCTCTTCGATTCCTGCGAAAAGCGTCTGGCGCGAATTCTCCTTTTGATGGCCGAGTTTGGCAAGCCAGGAGAACGGGACACCCTCATCCCTCCCATTTCGCAGGAAGCGCTGGCGGAGATGCTCGGCACCACACTGTCGCGCGTCACTTTTTTGATGGATCGCTTTCAAAAGCTCGGGTTCATCAGTTACAACGGTCGCATCCAGGTGAATAAATCTTTGCTCAATGTGGTCCTGCTCGACCAACTTCCAGAGCAAAACTCGCGCAAGCCGGCGCTGCTGCCCACACATTGACCGCGTATATTCCATCGCGGGAGACCGCCTCGAGCAAGTAGAGCACCAGCGCATCTGGTGAAGTGAGCGCGTTATTTCGCATTTAATTCGTCTGACGTTCGCCCCCCTCGCCCCCCTCCCCCCCCCCGGGGTATTTTGGGGGTAAGTCTATTGGATACAGGCGATTACTGGTTGGAGGTGCCGCCAGAGTGGTCATTCTATTATAGTTACAGCTAAGATATCCGGAATCAATCAGTTGCGGTATATGCGCTACTGGCTACTGGCTACGGCGCGCCTGGTTCGCAATTGCGTATCCCACCCCCACGTCATCCACGAACCTTTCCCCCATACTTTAATTGTACGCGTTGGAGGGTAACTACTATGCCAAGTATTTTCGGGAGGGAAGTGGTTGATGGGGTGTGGGTTATGGGAATTTTGGAGGGCGGAGGGGCTTGACACGCGATTTTGCTGGGGTTTTTGGGGAAAGAAAATGCGGCGGCGGGTTGGGGCTGAACCCATATCTCAGAAGCGAGATGTGGGGCACCCGCTTTTGTGTTGGTTCAACGCTGTATCACCGAACCACTCCTATGCTGCTTGTCGGATGGGCGATAATTCATATGGACGGGAGTGAATCAGTGGCGGCGATCATCGAACTTTTTATGGAGTGCGAAAGTGCCATCAGAAATGGTGAGCTCATTCATCGCGAGAACAGACAGGACAAGGAATTTCATTTCCAAAATTGGTTTGGAGCTCGGCTCAGGGCACTGTCGATAGCGTTTGACCCTCCAGCCAGAAATACCTATCCAGATTTCAGGCTTGTCAAGCATTCTGAAGGTTATGAAGTGAAGGGGTTGTCTTTTCCGGGTCGTATCGCAAATTACGATTGCAATAGTCAGATGCCGTCTGGGTTGCACAATGAGCGGGAGATCTATTATGTCTTCGGTCGTTATCCAAAAGAGGATGTGGGGAATGATTTCCCTGTCTACGACCTCGTCATCTGCCATGGGGATTTCCTCAATGCGGACCACAATTATGTCCATGCGAACAAGAATGTGAAGGGCTTCGGAAGCTATGGCGATATTATGATCAGAGATCGCAAAATGTACGTTGCTCCCACTCCGTTTGCCATCACTGCCGGTACAGCGGGTCAGGTGACTCTCATCTTGCCAAGTATCCGCAAAACCGGCGTCGTCGATCTTGCATCCGTTGGAGAACTGACACGGATTGAGACCGACCAGTTGGTCAAAGGCTATACGGCCAATCTATCCGCAAATACTTTGCTCCCAAGTTTCACGTCTAATCCCAACGCTGGCACAAAACACAGGTTTACTGCGTATCGTCACCGCGGCCACTTGGGGCCGGATGTGTCGATGGTGAAGTTGGCAGATGCTGTCAAGGCGGAGAATACAGAAGAGGTTGATGAGTGAATAGGCCAAGACAAGAGCGCAGCGTTCTAGGTCTTTTTTCCGGTGCTGGCGGCTTAGACCTCGGATTCGAGCGGGCCGGGTTTCGTCATCTAGCAGCTCTGGAGATTGAACCCTGGTGCGCGCGCACTCTCCGGCTCAATCGACCAGACTGGCATGTCATTGAAGGCGATGTGCATGACTATGAACCGGCCTTTGATTCGTCTCCCGATGTACTCTTGGCGGGAGTGCCTTGCCAAGGATTCTCCCTTGGTGGAAATCGCAACGCCGACGATGAGCGCAACATACTCTACAAACAGGTTGTTAGAGTGGCCAAGGCCATTCAACCGCGCGTAGTTGTCATCGAAAATGTTCTCAACATGAGGACGATGAAGGTTCCTGGAAGCAGTTTTTCATTCATATCCCAGATTTCGACTGAGCTGACCGCTATTGGATATTCAGTTCATCACAAGGTTCTCAAGGTTTCCGAGCATGGAGTTCCTCAGACGAGGCGGCGCCTTCTTTTTGTCGCATTTCGAGGTGCGTCGCCCGTGGGCTATCAATTTCCATCTCCAGAGCCGGAGATGACTATCAGACCTTTTCTCTACGATCTAGCTCAGGGCGATAGACAAACTTTGCCCAACCATAATCCTATTTGGGGATTCCGAAGCGCCGTTCATGTTGAGACGGGTGAGCCTTTCGATCCATCGGAGGAAGTTGTGCCAGTCCGGTTCTCGCGGACTGCTTCGGATGGTTCCCCAATTCGGTCTTTTGATGCCCCTTTTCCCGCGATCGATACGGCTACCGTGTGGGGCTGGGCGCAAGGCAACGTCTTGGCGAGAAGAATAGAGAAAGATCGTGCCAACGGTAAGTTTATTCGGAACCCGGAATCGGATGTGACCCTCTGGAGGATCTCGGCGTCAAAGCTGAGGAGTTTTACGGATCGCGAGTATGCGAGGTTGCAAACCTTTCCCGATGACTGGACTTTTGTAGGCGGAAACAAGAGAGATGTGCATCTGCAAATTGGTAACGCGGTTCCAGTTGTATTTGCAGAACGCATAGCCAGAAATGTGTCTCTCGCTCTCGACTGCATCGACCAACGCGTTTCGTTTGTCGATGAAGAGTCCCGGTTCACACAATCATTACTCTTTGCCTGATTCAGTGAGGCCGATGATGGTGGCGAGGCGGTGGTCGTTATGGGAGTGGGGAGGGAATGACGACTCACAAGGCGCGGGCAGGCAGGGTGAAGGTAACGGGATAGGCTATGGGCACTAGGGGCAACGCTGCTCAAGTTCGGCCTTCAGGGCCGTCCAGGCGATGCCCTCGCGCCGGTCCTGGTCGAGCGTGGCGAGGCGGTTGTCCAGCTCCGCGCGCTGCGCCACCGTCAGGGGAAGCTGGTTGTCTTCCATGCTGTCCCAAAGCCGCGAGATTAACGCAAGGCGCTCCGGCGGGGTCAGACGGACAAGCTCGTCCTGGGTGAGCAATTCCATGCATTGAGAATAGGAGACAACAAGGGCAAAGGCAACAGCAGATTCCTCCGCTTCGCTGCGGAATGACAAACAAAAGAGCAATGGCAAAGCCAACGACGGAGATTCTGGCCTTCGACTTCGCTCAGGCCAGAATGACGAGCTTACAGACAAATGCGGGGATTCTTCGCTGCGCTCAGAATGACAACTCCCTGAGTGGCTGCTATTCGAAGACGGGGGTGAGGAGGCGGACCAGGGTGTCGGGTTCGGCGAGGAAGGCGTCGTGGCCGTGGTTGGAGGCCATCTCGCGGTAGTCGCAGCGGGCACCGGCGGCGCGGATGATGGCGGCGAGCGAGCGGACGTCCTCGGGCGGGAAGAGCCAGTCGGTGGAGATGCCGACCAGGGTGAGGTGCGCGGTGATGCGCGCGTAGGCGATGTAGGGCGTCTCGTGGGCGCGGACGGGATCGAAGATGTCCATGGTGCGGGTGATGGAGACGTAGGAGTTGGGGTCGAAGCGGGAGATGAAGCTCTGGCCCTGGTAGTCGAGGTATCCGGCGACGTCGAAGCGGCCGTTCTGGCCGGCCGAGGTGGAGAGATAAGGGTTCTCGTCGCCGTAGCGGTTGGGCTTGCGGGCGAAGCGTTCCTCTAAGAGCGGAACCGACTTGTAGCTGATCATGCCGAGGGCGCGGGCGAGGGCGAGGCCGCCAGTGGGGCCCTGGCCGGGTTCGTAGTAGCCGCCCTTCCATGCGGGGTCGAGCATGATGGCCTGGCGCTGGAGGTGGTTGAGGCCGAGGCCCATGGCGCCGAGCGGGGCGACGCCAATGGCGATAACGCGGGCGACGCGGTCGGGGAAGAGGATGGCCCACTCGAGGACCGTCATGCCGCCGATGGATGCGCCGAGGACGAGTTTGAGGCGAGGGATGCCGAGGTGGTCGATGAGCTTGACCTGGGCGTTGACGATGTCGCGGATGCTGATGAGGGGGAAGGTGGGGCCGTAGGGCTTGCCGGTGGCGGGGTCGATGGAGAGCGGGCCGGTGGAGCCGTAACAGGAGCCGAAGATGTTGATGCCGATGACGCAGTCGCGGGTGAGATCGAGCAGGCCCAGGTCGCCGGGCAGGAAGAGCTGCGGCCACCAGTCGCCGACCTGCGCGGAGCCGGATAAGGCGTGACAGACCAACACCGCGTTGTCTCGCGCGGCGTTGAGCTGGCCGTAGACGGCGTAGTGCAGCGTGGGGTTGACGAGGATCTCGCCGCTCTCGAGGGAGAGAACTTCGTCGATGACGAAGTCTCCCTCGAAGGCGGGGGTGGGGATTGGGATTGGATCTTCTTCGGTCATTTCGTTATACGGTCCGCTTCCATCTTACTTGCCCAGTCCGTTGGCGGTGAGGATTGCCTGGTCCAGATCGGCGAGGATGTCGCGAATGTCCTCGATACCGACGGAGAGACGCACCAGTTCCGGGGTTACGCCGGTTTCGGCCTGCTCCGGCACGGTGAGTTGCGCGTGCGTGGTGGAGGCGGGATGGATGATGAGCGACTTCGAGTCGCCGATGTTGGCGAGGTGGGAGAAGAGCTTGACGGAGTTGATGAGCTTCTTGCCCGCCTCGAATGCGCTGCCGCTGGTGCCGCCCTTGATGCCGAAGGTGACCAGCGCGCCCTTGCCGTTGGGCAGATACTTCTCGGCGCGCGCGAAGTACTTGCTGGACTTGAGGCCAGGGTAGTTGACCCACTCGACGCCGGGGTGCGACTCGAGATGCTGCGCCACGGCGAGGGCGTTCTGCGAGTGGCGTTCCAGACGCAGATGCAGCGTCTGCACGCCCTGAATCAGGAGAAAGGCGTTGAATGGCGAGAGCGCCGCGCCGGTATCGCGCAGTCCCTGCACGCGCGCCTTGAGGATGAACGCGAGCGGGCCGAAGGCTTCGGTGTAGGAGAGGCCGTG
>PLOT01000207.1 GCA_003142215.1 Granulicella sp.
GGCATATTTTGCTCCAACAAAGCTGAGGCGCTTTAGGGTGCTCTGAAGCGCCCTAGAGCGCCTTGTGGTCTATAAGCTCTTTGGTTTCTGCTGCTAAATCAGAGCGCCTTATGCCGCTCCAGCACGACCCTCGGAGGGGTGGAGTGTCATAATTCATCCGGTGCGTAGCACCGTTCCCATCCCGGCACAAATCATTGAGGGGGCAATGCACTTTACTTCACCGCTGCAATTGCGATTGGAGTCGCCGTTGGAGCTGGTACTGACGTTGCTGGTTTGCGTCCCGGCTTTCCCTTTGGTCTATCGTCGCCATTACGCTTGATGCGCAACGGATGTATCGGTTTGGCATCGTTCGGTGCGCCGATGAACTTCTGAAAATCCTTGTCTTTGGCGAAGACATATTCGAGCGCCTTGTTTACCACGTCGTCGGCGGCAACACGGGTGAATGCAGCATATTGGTTGACGAGGTTTGCAGTGGGCTCCTCAAGTGAAACGGTGGCTGTAACCTTCCGGCTGGTTGTTATCTCAAGCAATGGCATGGACGTTCTCCCTCTTCATGGTGGTTGAATTGATTGGGTGGACTACTGGATTGTCGCGCTCATTCACGCGCTCTCCTGCGAGATCAAAGATGGTGTCATAGAGGAATAGCTTTGCGGCGCGGTCATATCCGCGCACCGCGATAATCTCGCTCACCTTCCGACCCTCAGCGAACCTGCCTACCTGAGCGACGATCTGTACCGTCTCGGCAATCTCTGCCGAGATGTCGTCGCGATTCGATTGCTGATGCGAACGCATCGCCAATTCGCCGAATCTGCGAAGTGCCTTAACCGCAGAGCTGGCATGAATGGTTGCCATCGAACCTGCGTGCCCGGTATTGAAGGAATCGAGCAGTGTGCGGGCTTCTTCACCGCGCACCTCGCCCAGGATGATGCGGTCGGGCCTCCACCGCAGCGCCGCCTTCAATAGATCGTTGAAACTCACCGCGCCGGTGAGCGATTCGGTCTGGCACTCCGACGCCAATAGATTCGGTTTACCGATGCGCAGCTCGGACGTATCTTCGATCACGACAATGCGCTCTACCTCGGGGATGAAATCGGCCAGTGCATTGAGCAGCGTCGTCTTGCCGCTGCCCGTTCCTCCGCTAATAAGGATCGTCTTCCCCTGCTCGATATACCCGCCCAGCATGTCGCCTATCTCTGTCGTCATTGCGCCCATCTGAATGAGGTCTGCAATGGTGAATCGGGCCTTGGAGAACTTCCGAATGGTGACAGAGGGATAGGGCCGCACAACGGGCGGGAGCACCGCCGCAAGGCGGCTCCCGTCCGGCAATTGGGCATTCAATAGCGGGTGCGCTTCGTCGAACTTCCTGTTGAGTTTGTTCGCTATCACCTCAAGGCCGGTGCGCAGCGCCTTCGCATCGAATACCACCTTGGCATGTTCCAACCGGCCCTTGCGCTCGAACCACCATTGCCCGTTCGGATTGCCCATGATTTCGCTCACCGTGTCGTCAAGTAACAGCTCTTTGATTGGCTGTAGAAACGAGATGAGGAGGTCCAGGTCGCGGTTCATATCGGCTCCTAATCGAACGCCTGGTCCGCGCGGTAGCGAACGATAGTGAGTCCAAGCGGATTGAATGCCAGAGCATTGTTTTCGACGTGATCGGCGAAGACATATGTCACACTGGCTGTCCAGCGTTCGATCTTTAGCTGCGTGTGGTCATTGGCGTTGGTGTAGACCTTCTCGAACTCAATCCGGGCGGAATACGGCGACTGGCGCAGATCGTCGAGGATGACGCTCTTGATGTTGATATCGACATACGGAAGCGTGCTGTCCTGCTGAAAGTTGGTAATTGTCTTGGTCTGCTGCTCCTGCCGGATCACCGCCTGCTGCACGTCCGAATTGAGGAAATAGAGCGCCTGCGTCTGGTCGCGTTCGATGGTGTAGCGGTTGCGCTGGAAGTACAGCGTGGCCCACCGCGATAGGTAATACTTGTTCTCTGCCTCCTGCGGCTTGTACTGGTAATTGCGGTAGTCGATTGCATCGGCATGGCCTACATCATTGATGCGAATGACGAGCGGTTTCATGGCGACGAGGGCCTTCTGACTTTTGAAGATAAGCGCACCCAGCATTAGGCAGACGCCGGCCAGAACGAGGATCGTGACCTTCAAATACGTGTTCATTACCAGCGGGTCGCCATACTGCTCCAGATAGCGTTGCGCTGCGCGTGTGATCTCGGGGGATTTCGTCTCTTCAACTGGCATAGTGGATCTCCGATTACTTCATGATTCCTGCGGTTATTGCGCCGGTGACTGCGCCCATGCCTGCATCGTGGCCGCTGCTGCTGCCGGAGAAGATAGAGGCCGTCATTGCGGGAATCTTGATGAGGATGAAGACGTTGACGACCGTAAGCAGGATGATGAAGGGAAAGTTTTGCAACATCTTAATTGGGTTGGTGAAGTCCATGAGGTTCGTCGCGGAGGACATATAGAGATGACCGAGAATGCTCATCGTCGCGGCAGCGACGACCTTGTAAAAGGAGAAGCTAAGAAACGCTCTGAGCCACCCCCAAAAGAGAAACTCCAGCTTCTCAATGACAAGAAACGGAATGAAGATTGGACCGAGCAGTCCGATGATCGCCGCCGCAATCTCGCCGTAGGCGATGATGACGGAGACGAGCGCAGCGAGAACGGCAAGCGATACCTGGTTGAGGACGTACGCAATCATCATGTACGGCGCAGTAAACATCGCCATACCGGGGCCGGACTTCTGCAAACTCGTGTCGATGGATTGCAGCATGGAAGCGGTTGCGTCGTGACCGATGGTGTTTGCAAGATCGGTCGTTCCGTCGCTGATGAAGCTCTTGAGCGAATAGCCGATGCCGGGAATGCTGCTGTCGTAATACAGCACAAACGTGTACGCGAAGGTGATAAGCAGAAAGAAGTTGAGGAAGCGGGCCATGTTGAATCCCTGGCCGCCCTGAGCGGACGCAAGGGCTTCCTGAATCCCGAACCAAACGAGCATGATCGTGGCGAGTGAGAGGACGATACGGAGTCCGATCGCGTCAATGGTCGGAGCCGTGCTTGCGGTCAATGACTGGCATTGTTGCGCGATGAAGTTGAGTAATTGAAATCCCATATCGTCCCCCGTGGGTTTAGTAACCGAACGCCTAGTAGGTGAACGCCTGATTCAGCCCGGTGGTATCCGTACTGATATGAGTGGCGTAGTTGGTTTCGTAACCGTCGGCAGCCTGCATCGACATCTTCAATGCGTCCTGCTGCTGCTTCTGCTGCACCATCTGCTGCAAGCTCTGGGCCTGCGTCATCTGGCTCGCTTCCTGCTGGGTGCGGAGTTGCAAGAGCATCGCCTGATTGATGCGTTGCAACGTAGCAAGTTCGGTCTGTTGGGTTGGGTCGGTGGAGTGGCTGGCAGTTTCCAGAGTTTTGATATCGGCCTCACGCTGAGGAGCGTTCGCCCGCACCGTGCCAATCGTCTGCAGGCTGGTTGCGTTGACCGCATCGCCCAGATCGACGGTCGCGCCCTGAGCGGCAATGGCCTGTTGGCCTTGCAAGCTAAGCGAGCTATATCCCGAGATCTGTCCGGTTCGCTGGATACTTACGCCCTGGTTTGCCGCCGCCGCGCCGTTGCCGTTTGTTGCGGCATTGGTCCACGGAAGCGAATTGCCGTAGGTATTGGCAGGATGAGCCACTGGCGTCCATGTCTGCTGCGCCATGTTGGAGAATGCGGTGTAGTAGCTCGATGGTGCCGTTGCCATGCGTTGTGCAAGGTTGTACGTCTCCATCACGTTCTGCGTGGTCTTGATGGTTGTCGTATAGAGTTGGCTGCCTTGCAGGAGCTGCTGTGCTGCGTGTGCGGCCTGTGTTGGGTCCAACACGATGCCGCCAAACTGCGCGCGCGCAGGAATGGTGAGCGTGGTAGCAGCTAATAGTAGAGCGAGGGTTGATCCCTTCATGGTGGTTCTCCTTGTAAGGGGTTGATTGCAATTGAATTGCGGTTTGGTGGCGATTACGGGAACTCTTTGCTCACTGGTTCGTAAGCATCTGTTTGGTCAAATCGCTACGCTTGGCGTCCAATTCCTTGCAGTGCGGGCTATTCTTCCGGGCCTCAGCCTCGCGCTGACGTTGGTCGATGCTTGCCTGCTGCTGTGGCGACGGTTTGTTCCCAAGCGCCGCGCCGACGATGGCGTTTGCATCCTGGTCCGAAGGCGTTGCGGAGCAGTCCTTTTGGTACTGAGCATTTGCTGTCTGATACTCGGCACTGAGGTCTGCCTGCTTCTGCTGTTTGCTTTTGCATCCGGCGAATGCGAGCACGGCGAATGTGACGACGGCGGCAACGACTTTACGCATGGAAGACTCCTTAGAATGACTGCGCGATGCGGTGATTCTCGTAGGCCGGCAAGAGCATGTCCTGCGTGAAATAGACCTTTACTCGATGCCCCTCCCGAATCGTGATGGTTGGCGGAATCTGAATGAACTTGTCGAGAATCGTCATAGCCGATTGCGAGACACTGGACGCAGCGCCGTTGGTAAAGGACTGTGAGCCGGAGCTGGTGAGGTTCGACCCTCCCTGACTGATCTGAGAGGCACCGGCTATCACACCGAGCGCAATCGACGTTCCGAAGATTTGCAGATAGTGGTTGTTGACCTGGTCCTTCAAGCCCTCTTCGCCGATCTGGTCGAGGCCGTGAAACTGGTCGAGGTCAACGCTGTACCCGTCCGGCATCAACAGGCGGTGGAAGGCGACGGAGATTCGCCGCTGCTGGCCGAATCCGGCGGCGCCGATCTTGCGGGCCTCGCCCAGCACAATCGTTCCCTCGGGAATGAGGACATGCTGATGATCGTGCGAGTAGACCGGGTTCGATACCAGCACCTTCACCGGCCCCACGGCATCGCCGTCAAGCCGATTCATTAGCACCGTATCGAGGGTCAGCCCTTCGTAGATGACATAGGGCTGGCCTATGGCATTGTCGATATTGGCCTCCGCCGGGCGTTTGTACTCCGTCGCTGGTATCTGATCTCCCGACGCCCTCTGCTCCCCTGCGGCGCGGGCGGCGGTCAAGCCGGTCGGCTGGCCTGCCTGTATAGCGGCGGCATAGGGGTTCTGTGCCGCCGAAGGCTGGGGAGACTGGTTCCGTGGTGCCGGTTGCTCCGGCGAACTTGCATAAGCGATATTGGACGAAAACCGCGCCGCATCCGCCCTTTCCTTCTCCGTTGCGGCAAGCTGCTGTCCAGCTTGCTCTGAGGGTGTGAGTTGCGGCTGTCCGTTGGCCTGGGTGCCGTTCGGCTGGCCGGTAGGGTCGTAGGCTGTGGTGGCACCCTGCTGTGCCCCTGTACCGCCCGCTGGAGAGCCGGTTGCGGCTGCCAGTTGAGCGTCCTGCTGTGCCTTCAGCTTGTCGGCCCCCAGTTGCCGTTGCAACGCATCCACGTTGCTCGCGGTGTTGTCCTGAACGTAAGGCTGCGGTGGCGCACCCTTGGCCTTCTCAGCGTCCGTAGGAGCTTTCTTTCTGGAGCTGATGAGTGTTGCCAAGAGCAGGAGAACGACCGCCCCGAGATATAGAAACATCTTGAGGTTCTTCTGTAGCACGCCTTTCGGTTGCGGCGTGCGGTCGGTAAGCTGCGGGTCTGTAACAGTGGTAACGGTATCGGCCATTTTGTTAACCCTTCCTTGTGAATTCCATCTTTTTCTTGCCCAGTTCGACATACCCGTTGTCCATGACCTTCGGGATGATGTACGTCCCATCGCGCAGGTCGTAGTTGATGAGATTCGGCTTGCCGTCGCGCATCTCGTAGACGCTGAACTTCTCCGGCGCATTCGTCTTGATGTAGGTGAACTTGTCGTCGTGGTAGATCGACTGGATATCGAAGGGAGCCTCGTTCGACTTGAACTTGTAGTCGAACTTGAGCTGCATGGGGTAGTCGCTCTTGTACTCGTCCACCGCCGCTCCGACATGGGACTGGAGCGTCGATATCTGCTGGTCGGCCTGCGCAAGCTGAGTGGCTGGAACATACTGCGCGGGGCCGTTAGCAGCAACAATGTTGGAAGCGTCGGCGGGCTCAATGATGACCTTGAGATCGGGGTCGCCGCCCGTGGCGGTGATGTCGGTCAAGGTAAAGCTGTAGATGTTGCCCTTGTCCGTAATCAGGTTGAGGTTGGAGTTGATGCCTGGTTTCGCCGGGTGAACGAAGCAGAAGTTGCCGACCACATCCACAATCCAGAAGTCCTTGTCGCCGGTCGCGGCCTCCATGATCTTCTCGGTGGCCGGGATAACGATGAGGGTTGTGTACTTCACCTTTGCGTGGATGGGGACGATGTCCTGCGAGTGATAGGCCACAACGCGGGATGCGGTCTGAGCATGAACCGCGACGCTTCCGAGCGTGGCGAGCATGATGGCGATTGCGGTTGTCTTGAGGCTCTGCATTGGGTTCTCCTTAATGACGGGGTTGGAATGGGTGAGTGGTAGCAAGTTGGCGAACGCCCTCGGCGATGCCGTAGTGTGCAAAGGCCTCCCTTTTGAGCAGGTTGTCGCGGGCGTTGTTGGTTGCAATCCAGTAGGAGACGGAATCGACGTTGAGCCGGACCTTCTTGCTGGACTGTGCTTTGCGAATCAGCATCTCGCCGGGTGGAATGAGGTCGGCGATGATGTCGAGTTCGGTGTCGTTGAGGTGAAACGCCTCGCGGTAGACCTGGCGGTTCATCTCCGGGTTGGCGAGAAATATCTTGGTCGGGCAGCTCTCGGCTACGATAGCGAGCATCCCGGACTCCTCAAGCTCCTTGATGGATTGCGTGGCGAGTATCATCGCGGCGTTGTGTTTGCGCCATGTCTTCTGAGCGGCAACAATGTAGCTGCGGATGGTCTCGTTCTTGATGAACAGCCATGCCTCGTCAAGCAGGAACGTCTTGAATGTTGCCAGCTTCGCAGGGTTGGCAATCTCGTTGCTCGCCCGGTGAAGGACATAGAAGAGCAGGGGCTCCAACACCTCGGGCGCATCGCCCCATCCGGCGAAGTTGAAGGTCTGGAAGCTGGAGAAGCTGAGCGTGTCCTCCACGTTGTCGAAGAGGAATCCGTACTGCCCCTCTTTGGTCCAACGGTGCAGCCGCTCTTTCAACTCTCCGATGATCTGGCTGAACGTAGAGAGTGTGCGTTGCTCCGGCGCGACGACGTACATCCGCTCAATGGCCTCCCACAGCTTGCGCTCCTCCTTGAAGTCGAGCCGGTAACGCTTGTCGTTACCCTCGATTAACACGCGGAAGAAAGAGAACAGAAATTGCATGTTCTCTTTGCTCTCCGGCAGGCTGAACGGGTTGATGGTGAAGTCCCGGCCCTCCTGGCCGACATTCAGATACGTTCCACCGAAGATCTCGGTGAGCGACTGGAAGGAGCCTCCGATGTCGAAGATGTACGTCTGCGGCCGATACTTCTGCGCGTTCGTCAGCAGAAAGTTGCACAGGAAACTTTTGCCGCTTCCGGTCATTCCGAGGATGAGCGTGTGCGCCACTTCGCCGTTATGCAGGTTGAGGTAGTACGGCGTGGCGTTGTCCGTTTCCAGGACCGCCAGATACTCGGAGCGAAGGTGCGGATTCGTCTTCTCGCCTGGGTGAATGGTGAAGAGAAACGACAGGTCAGCGTAATTAGAATTGAGCAGGTACATCTTGCGAAGATTCTGGGCATAGTTGCCGGGAACCGTCGCAAAGAACGCGTTGAGCTGGTTGTACGTCTCGGTAAAGAGCGCGCCGTCGGCGTTCGTAAAGACGCCTGCGAACTCGCCCATCTCCTGATTGATCGTCTGTAGGTCGGCGCTGTATAGCACGACCGTAAGCGAGAAGTCGCCGAGCGTCTGCCCGTCGCCCAGAGCCCGCAGGCACTCTCCAAGATTCTCGATGTCGGCCTGTTTTGATTCGTCAATCAGCACGTCGCGCTGGTTCGTCTTCGCCGGGTCGCTGCCCATCTGCGACACAAAGCCGGACTTGCTCATATTGAAGTGACGCCGCCGCTTGTCCACTTCCTTCCGGGCCTTCGCCATTGAAAGCGGAGTCCATTCCGTGACGACGTAGAAGTTGCCTTCGATCTTCAGAAGCCGGTCCAGTACCAGAGGCCGCGTCTCGGCAATGGACTCCTTCATCGTGAGAATGCGGACGAAGTGGTCGCCGACGCGGAGGTGGTCGCGCTCCGCCTCGATGTTGGAATTGACCACCTGATAGTCGAGGTACTGCGTCGATTGCGGCTTGCCAGCGATGCGCCAGCCGTCGAAGTTGAGCAAACGACGGAAGAAGCTAAACTGCGCTTGCTGCCCCTGCACCTCGATGGGCATGAGGTCGGCGAGCTGGCGCGTAAAGTTCTGTACGCGCTGCTCCAGCTTTATCAGGTCAGCGTCGATCTGCGTGCGCAGCAGAATCTTCATGTTGTCGCTTGTGAACTGTGCCTTGAGTTCGCGGATGCCGCCCTGCGGGTCGCGCGGGATGCGCGCGAGGGCGGGCAGAATGCCGGTCTTCGACCGCGCACCTTCAAGCACGATCACATAGAAGATTTCGATTCCGTAGAGCCGGTCGCGCTTGGACTCAAAGAACTGCCTGCGCTGGTCGATTGCCGCGTCGATCAGTTCGTCATCGTAGGTGGCGAACGGAATCTCGGGCCGGTTGGTCTTGAAGAGATATTGGTAGACATGGAAGCCTTCGCCGAAGGACTTGAGCGCGGATTCGAGCCGCTTGACTGCGTATTGCTGCTCGTCGTTGTCGAGGCTCTCGTAGTCAACACCCGCAACGCTCAGCACCATTCCGAGATCGCCGCTCTTGGTCAGAAACGTCGTCTCGGTCCAGAAGCCATAGAGGTTGATGTGGGCGCTCAAGGCGTCCGCTTCCTTCCACGGTTTGATGACGCGGGCAAGGTTCAACATCATCGCACCTCCACGTTCGGGACTCTTTGTTTCGCCGCGTCGTAGCGCAGCTTGAACTTCTCGGAGCGTCCCAGAATCTTCAAGAACGCTGGGTCTGAACTCGTCACCCAATGGCCGAAGATTGAGCCGCCAATGAACACGATTACGCCGCCGATGATCGAATTGAAGAGATTGAACATGCCGACTGCGGAGACGCAGATCATGAAAAACAGTGTGCGTTCGATGCCCATATATGTGAGGGGCTTATGCAGGCTCTTGAAGACTCGGTTGCGGCGCTTCTGAGTTGTTTCCGGCATAAACCCCTCGTGTAAAACATGCGGTGGCGTTGGAGTGGAGTTGATTGCATTGCAATGGCAGCTTCGGAGAGTCTAGGAGCCCCACAGCCAGGTGAGAATGTTGGTCGCCATCACCGCTATACCGGTACCGGCTGCAACGCCTGCGAGCGTCTTTTTCGCGCCGGGTTCCCCATGCGC
>PLOT01000211.1 GCA_003142215.1 Granulicella sp.
TATGGGAGTGGGGAGTCGAATGGGCGGTTCTCGCCGGATGGTATGTGGGTCACGATGACCACGAAGGACCAGATATACGTGGCACCGTGGGATGAGGCGGCGGGCAAGGTTGGCACGGCGGTACAGGTGACGAGTGTGACGGGCGGAGCGGATGGGGCGATCTGGTCGCCGGATTCGAAGCGGCTGATGTTTGTGGCGGATGTGTATCCCGAGTGCTCGGTGAAGGGTGGGGATAGAGCAAAAGCAACCGCAAGGACAAGTGCAAATGAGGGGATTCTTCGCTCCGCTCAGAATGACAATCGTGGAGGGGGTGAGAATGACAATCGTGGTGGGGGTGTGATTGCGGGGGCAGAGCCAGAGACGTGGACGGAGGAAGATGCCTGCGATAAGGCGAAGGATGAGGCTGCGGCGGCTAGTCCGGTGAAGGCGCAGGTTTGGGATGAGTTGCTTTATCGGCATTGGGACCACTACACGGGCGAGAAGCGGAGCCACATTCTGGTGGTGGATGCGGATGGGGGCGGTTCGTCCAAAAGCAACGACGGGGTGCGCGACCTGACGCCGGCGAGCGCGGTGGGGGATGCGGAGACGCCGACGTGGATGCTGGGTGGGCCGCTGGAGTATGCGTGGGCTCCGGATTCGAAGGAGATTGCTTATGTGACGAACGTCGACAAGGTTCCAGCGGCTTCTACTAATAACGACGTGTTTACTTTGAGAATCGACGAGCCGGGAGCGAAGGCGGTGAAGGTTTCGACTTCGCCGGGGAGTGATGATGCTCCTGCCTACTCGCCGGATGGGAGGTGGCTGGCGTTTCGGTCGCAGAAGCAGGCGGGGTTCGAGTCGGATCGTTTTCGGTTGATGCTCTACGACCGGGAGAAGAAGACGATCAGCGAGTTGATGCCTAAGTTTGACAACTGGGTGGACGAGTTTATGTGGGTGCCTGATTCAAATGGCATTTACTTTGCGAGCGGGAATCAAGGAGAAGAATCGATTTTCCGGTTTTTCTTGTCGAATCAGGAATTGCAGCAGATGGTGAACGTCGGAGAATACGGAGATTTGCGTTTAACGCAGGACGGCAAACTTCTTGTCGCTTCCAGGATGGAATTGAACTCTCCATCTGAGTTGGTTGTCCTTGAGCCGGGTGAGGTCTTAAAGATTTCGCCTGAGAAGACGGGGCTCGGGACTACTGTTCCTTCCGTTGTGCAGACGGGTCTGATGCACGCGCTTAGCGAAACCCATTTGAACGATTCTGTGTTGAACCAGCTTGATCTGCCGAAGATGGAGTCGTTCTGGTTTGTGGGGGCGGAGGGAACGAAGGTTCAGGGGTTTATCCTGCGGCCGCCGGGGTTTGATCCGGCGAAGAAGTATCCGGTGAAGTTTGTGATGCATGGAGGGCCGCAGACGGCGCTGGGGGATTCGTGGAGCTATCGCTGGAACTGGGAGCTGCTGGCGGCGGATGGGTATGTGGTGGTGGGGATCAATCGGCGCGGGTCTACGGGGTATGGGCAGAAGTTTGTGGATGAAGTCAGCGGCGACTGGGGCGGGCGGGCGTACCAGGACCTGATGAAGGGGCTGGACTATGCCGAGGCGACGTATCCCTTCCTCGACAAGACGCGGGAGTGCGCGCTGGGAGCGAGCTATGGCGGCTTTATGGCCGACTGGGTGCTGACCCATACCAACCGCTTCCAGTGCATTGTGACGCACGACGGGATGGTGGACCCGGTGAGCGCGTACGGGACGACCGAGGAGATGTGGTTCAACGAGTGGGAGTTCAGACGGCCGGAGGACTTTCCGAAGGGCTGGGATGGATTCAGTGCTAGTTACAATCCGATGGGCGGGATAAAAGCAGATTCCTCCGCTGCGCTGCGGAATGACAAACAGATTGCGCTGCGGAATGACAAACAGATTGCGCTGCGGAATGACAAACAGATTGCGCTGCCGAATGACAAACAGAATGCGCTGCGGAATGACAAACAGGAGGGGGGACATGCGGCGGAGCCTTGGCGGTATCAGTCACTGGCGGCGGAGCAGGACCCGTTCCGAAAGTGGTCGGCTCTGCGGGCGATTGAGAATGCCAAGACGCCGACGCTGATTATTCATTCGCAGAAGGACTATCGGCTGGATGTTTCGCAGGGGTTCGAGTTGTATACGGCACTGCAGCGGCGGGGCGTGCCTGCGCGGTTTCTCTACTTCCCGGACGAGGGGCACTGGGTGCTGAAGCCGCAGAACTCGCAGCTCTGGTATGAGACTGTCGACGACTGGTGCGACCGCTGGACGAAGACGGGGAAGTACGCGGAAAAGCAGTGATAAGGGATAAGGGGTAAGGGGTAAGAGAAGAATGGCAGAAGCAGTTTTTCTGCGGGAACGACAAGCGAAGAGGCAGCAATGGCGTTCAAGCGGGCGAAGCGGCGGGAGCCGGTGGGCGAGGCGGGGTTGATGGAGTACGCCGTGCGCATGCTGGCGTCGCAGATGCGCACGGAACGCGAGCTGCGGCGGTTGATGAAGCGGCGCGCCGTGGAGGGAGACGAGGGCGAGCGGGCGATGGACTCGGTGGTCGCTCGGCTGAAGGAGCTGAATTACCTGAGCGATGCGCGCTTTGCGGTGGACTATACGCGGCTGCGCAAGGAGGGCGAGAAGTTCGGGCGGCGGCGGGTGCAGCAGGACCTGGCGGCCAAGGGCGTGGCGGCGGAGACGGTGGGCGCGGCGGTGGGCGCGGCGTATGAGGGCGTGGATGAGGTGGCGCTGGCGCGAGAGTACATCGCGCGGAAGAGGATGAAGCAGCCGGAGGGTGAGAAGGCCAAGCAGGAGTCGGCGAGGGTGATGGGGCGGCTGCTGAGGGCGGGGTTTTCGGCGGGGGCGGTGTTCAAGGTGTTGCGGGAGTGGGGGGTGGAGGTGGAGGAGGTAGATGTGGTCGGCGATGCGGAGTAGCGGGGCGGGGCGGAGGATGGACGCCGAGCGCGTGGCGGCGGTGGACTGGTCGGGGGACCGCAGCGCGGCCGGGCAGAGGCGGAAGATCTGGGCTGGGGTTTGGACGGCTTCGGTGGCAGGGAAGATCGATGGCGGACGCGTCACGCTGGAGGGTGGACGGACGCGGGCACAGGTTGGGGAGTGGCTGATCGAGATGGCGCGCGAGACGCCGCGGATGGTGGTGGGGCTGGACTTCTGCTTCAGCTTTCCAGCGTGGTTCGTAAGAGGCGAGATGGGGTGTGAGAACGGCCCGGAGTTCTGGGAGCTGGTCGAGCGGGAGCACGGCGAGCGGTGGCTGGCGGCGGAGTGCGCGGACCGGCGGTTCTGGGGGAAGCATCCCAAGCCTGCGGAGTTCTGCGGCGACGGGCTGCACAGAATGCTGAGGGCGACGGACATCGACTGCAAGCTGGCGGCACGGATTCCCGAGGCCGAGCGCGCGGAGAGAGTGCGCGGGATTGGTCCGAAGAGCGTCTTCCAGATCGGCGGGGCAGGCAGCGTGGGGACGGCGTCGCTGCGCGGAATGCCGGTGCTGCGGCGACTGCGGGAGGCGGGATTCCGGGTGTGGCCGTTCGACCGGGCGGGATTGCCGATGGTGGTGGAGATGTACACGCGACTGAATACGGGGCCAGTGCGGAAGTCGAATGCGGCGGCGCGGACGGAGTATCTGCGGAAGAAGCGCAGGGAGGACGCGGCCTATGCGGCGCTGCCGCGCGGCGTGATGGAGCGGGCGCGCGGCAGCGAGGACGCCTTCGACGCGCTGGTGAGCTGCATGGCGATGGTGGCTCGGCGCGGGGAGTTTGCCAGGCTGGCGATGCCGATGGACCCGGAGTATAGGGTGGAGGGATGGACTTGGGCGCCGGGAGTGGGAAGCGGCGAAGTGAAAGGCGGAGATTGATGAAGGCGAATGTGATTACGCTGGTGGTTATTGTGGTGATGACGGTGTGGCTGGCGGCGCAAGTGGGGAGTGTTGCGTGGACGCCGGTGAAGGTAGTGGGCGGAGTGATGGCGGCGGCAGGGGTGGTGTTGTTGATTGTGGCGCGGCTACAGTTGGGCTCTGCGTTTTCGGTTCAGGCGAAGGCCAAGAAGTTGGTGACGACGGGGCTTTATTCGCGGATTCGCAATCCGATCTATGTGTTCAGCGCGATGTTTCTGGTGGGGATCGTGATTGTGTTGGAGCGCTGGCTTCTGCTGTTGCCGATTGCGGCGCTGGTTCCGTTGCAGGTTGTTCGGGCGCGGAGGGAGGCGCGGGTTCTGGCTGCGGCGTTTGGGGAGGAGTACGCGCGGTACAAGGCGGGGACGTGGTTTTAGCGAAGATCAACTGCACTCTGCGGCAAGCTTCGCGGTATTTCTCAGCCGCAGGTGGTTTCGCCGATATACTAACGCTATCGGCGGCAATTAGATGGGATCGGCATGAGTGAAACGACGGGGACGAAGGTGAGTTTCTCGCGGCGGTTGCGGGCGCATCTGGCGATTGCGCGGCTGGACCACTCGATCAAGAACCTGTTTGTGCTGCCTGGGATTATTGTTCCGCTGAGCATCTATCCGGGACTGCTGAGCTGGCGGCTGGGGTTGACGCTGGTGTGGGCGTTTGTGTCGATCACGCTGGTGGCGTGCAGCAACTATGTGCTGAATGAGGTACTGGATGCGCCGTTCGACCGGCAGCATCCGACCAAGAGGGACCGGCCGGCGGCGCTTGGGCTGGTCAACGTTCCCGCGGCTTACGCGCAGTGGATTTTAATGATGGCAGCGGGCGTGGCGATTGGCTGGACGATCTCGTGGCAGTTTGCGGCGACGGCGCTTGCGCTGTGGTTGATGGGATGCGCGTACAACATCAAGCCGCTGCGGACCAAGGACGTGGCGTACCTGGATGTGTTGACGGAGAGCGTGAACAATCCGCTGCGCATGTTGCTGGGGTGGTACGCAGTGGCGGCGTGGCTGGTGCCGCCGCTGAGCCTGCTGATGTGCTACTGGATGATCGGGTGCTACTTCATGGCGCTGAAGCGCTTCAGCGAGCTGCGCGAGATTGGCGACCGCGGCGTGGCGGGGGCCTACCGGGCGAGCTTCAAGCGGTATACGCCGGAGTCGCTGCTGGTGAGTGTGGTCTTCTATGCATCGACGGCGATGCTGTTCTTCGGGGCGTTCGTGATCCGCTACCGGATCGAGCTGCTGCTGGCGTTCCCGCTGGTGGCGCTGGTGATGGCGATCTACTTCAAGCTCGCGTTCAAGCACAATAGCGCGGTGCAGAACCCCGAGAAGCTGTATCGCGAGCCGGGGCTGATGCTGTGGTTTACCGCAACGGTGGTGGTCATGGTACTGCTGCTGTTTGTGCGGCTGCCGTGGCTGGAGAATATTTTCATGCCGACGATTCCGGTGGTGCAGCCGACGAGCGGCACGGCGGTTTCCTCGGTGGTCCTCCCACTCACGACGGTGAGACTGTCGTGAATGGGGCACCCAGCGGCGGCGGGCGAGGGCTGATGGCGGACGCGGCGATGGGTTCTGGAATCGCGCAGTGCAGGCTGGCGCGCGTGCTGGTGGTGGTGCTTGTGCTGCTGACAGCGGCGCTCGCGCTGACCTGGTCGCACCACAAGCTGATGTCGCAGGACGAGATGTACGCCTTCCAGACGTACAGCGTGCCGACGGTGGGGAAGCTGGTGCAGGTGCAGCGGACGTGGCCGATCTCGCTGGACCCGCTGCTCTATCCCCTGCTGGCCCATGCGGGGATGAAGGCGTTTGGTGCGGGCCCGTTCGCGCTGCGCCTGCCTGCCCTGCTGGGATTTTTGTTGATGCAGGTCTGCCTGTTCTTCTTTGTGAGGAACATGGCTGGGGAGCGCGCGGGGTTGTTGGCGGCGGCGTTCCCGGCGCTGACGGCTACGCTCTATTACTCGATCGAGGGACGGCCGTATGGGCTGATGCTGGGGCTGTATGCGCTGGCGCTGTTGAGTTGGCAGGCGGCGACGAGGGAAGCAGGGAACAGGCACCGGGGATGGGCTCTGGCGGGACTGACGGCGGCGATTGCGGCGACGATCAATGCGCACTACTTCGGAATACTGCTGTTGGTTCCAGTGTGCGCGGCGGAGGGGTTCCGGACGTTGCAGCGGCGCAGGATCGATTGGCCGGTAGTGGTGGCGATTGCGGTGGGAATGGGAAGCTTTGTTGCGACGTGGCCGTTCCTCAAGGCGGCGAATGAGTTTCGCAAGAACTATTACAACTCCGGCTCGGTCAACCATCACGACATCACGCGTGCTTACCGCTGGATGTTTGACGATTCTGCACGGATGCACGTTTCGGGACAGCGTCTGTGGATGGTTGTGCTGGTATTGTTTGCGGTGTGGCTGGTGCGGGGGTGCGCGCGGCAGATCCTCAAGTGCGAGGTGCGGATTCCGGCGGCGGAGTGGGTCCTTCTGATTACACTGGCGGCGCTCCCCTTCTTTGGCTACTTCCTGGCGAAGTTTGTGACGCACATGATCGAAGTGCGGTATGTGCTGGGAACGATGGTCGGGATCAGCGCTATGGTGGGAATCGTCGTGAGTCCCCGGTTGAGGCGCAATGGGGTATTTGCGGCTGTGATATCGATGCTGTTCGTGTGCATTTTGGGATTGGGTGTGCTGCGGATTTATGTGGAGCAGAAGAGTACGTCAGTGGAGCTGGCGTCGATGGTGCAGCCGGCGGAGGTGAAGGCGGCGCTGGACGCAAACCCGGATGGGCGGCTGTATGTGCAGGACATGGGCGCGTTCGAGGAGGACCACACTTACGAGCCGGACGCGGATGTGCGAGCGCGCATGACGCTGGTGTACTCCCGCGCGGAGGAGTTGCGCTGGAACCGGCACGACACGATGGCTCTGACGGCGATGCACATGCAGCATTTCACGGGACTGCCAATTGTTGCGTATGAAGACCTGCGGACACAGCCTGGTGAACATGTGTTTCTGCTGTTCCACACGGGATGGGACTGGACGGACCAGGCGTTTGCCGCGGATGGCGCGAGGGTGCGACCGGTGGGGAAGGCGATGGCCGGGGATGTGGCGGGGATGGGATTCTTCCGCCCAGAGACAATCGCCAACGCAAAGAAGACGATGGGCGGGGACGTGGCGGCGGTGGGATTTCGGTAAAGGCTACGCCTTCCGCTGATAGACTTAAAGACCTATGGAATACAGGTCTGGAAGCCAGATTCGCGAAGATTATCTGCGGTATTTTGAGGGCAAGGTTTCGGCTGCCACGGGGCAGGGACACCGGCGCGTCCACTCGTCGTCGCTGGTGCCGGCGAATGATCCGACGCTGCTGTTTACCAACGCCGGGATGAACCAGTTCAAGGACGTCTTTCTGGGCGCGGAGCGGCGCGAGTACTCGCGGGCCACGACCAGCCAGAAGTGCGTGCGCGCGGGCGGAAAGCACAACGATCTGGAGAACGTCGGATTCACGCGTCGGCACCATACATTTTTCGAGATGCTGGGGAACTTTTCTTTTGGGGATTATTTCAAGAAGGATGCGATTGCATACGCGTGGGAGCTGCTGACGAGCAAGGAGTGGTTCGGGCTCGATCCGGCAAAGCTGTACGTGACGATCTTCGAGGGCGACGCTGCGGTGCCGCGCGACGACGAGGCTTATGGTTTCTGGCGCGAGGTGGGCGTGCCGGCCGAGCGCATCTTCGAGATGGGCCTGAAGGACAACTTCTGGCAGATGGGCGACACCGGCCCGTGCGGCCCCTGCTCGGAGATCTTTTACGACTTTGGCGTGGCCGCAAGCGAGACGGGAGAAGACAAGCCATTCGGCGAAGATGAGCAGAGATATGTGGAGATATGGAACCTGGTCTTCATGCAGTTCGACCGCGCCAGCGACGGCGTGTTGACTCCGCTGCCCAAGCCTTCGATCGATACCGGAATGGGTCTGGAGCGTGTAGCTGCAGTGATGCAGGGTGTGCTGTCGAACTTCGAGACGGATTTGTTTGTGCCGCTGATAAAGCGGGCGGTAGAGTTGACGGGATTCAGCGGATCAGCGAAGGGCGAGGACAAGGGTGTGGCGAGCCTGCGGATTATTGCGGACCATGCGCGGGCGGCTACTTTCCTGATCGGGGATGGGGTGGTTCCGGCGAACGAGGGACGCGGATATGTGTTGCGCAAGATTCTGCGGCGCGGGATTCGCCATGGACGGCTGCTGGGGCAGGAGAAGCCATTCATGCACGAGATGGTCTTCACCGTGCGCGATCTGATGAGCGACGCTTATCCGGAGTTGAAGGAGAGCGCGGAACGGGTGAGCAAGGTCGTGCTCGCGGAGGAGCAGCAGTTTGCACGGGTGTTGGAGGTGGGGTGGAGAGCATTTGAAGTCGAACTCTACGATGTGATGCGACGAGCGGTCTTGATTACCTTACTCAGATTGCAAGCTGATAATCAAGAAGTTAAAGACTTGGTTGAGGAGGAGGCAAAGAGAGAAACGAGCAGTCGCTTTGGGCCTCAATTCGAGGCGAGCCTACTAAACATCATTGGTGCGGAGCAGTTCTCAACCTATCAACAATTACGAAACGCCACTGAGTGGCAGCAATCTTCTATCTTTTCGGGCAAGGCGGCTTTCGACCTATATCAAACCTACGGCCTCCCTCTTGACTTCATAGTTGACGCAGTTCGCGATGCTCATCTTCGTTTTGACATGGAAGGGTTCGAGAAGGCGAAGGAAGAGGAGCAGGCGCGGGCGCGGGCGAGTTGGAAGGGCGGGTCGCAGAAGACGGCTTCGCCGGTGTATCGCGAGCTGGCGAAGACGGAGTTTACGGGCTACACGGCGTTGCGCGTGGATAGGGCGCGGGTGTTGGCACTGGTGAAGGACGGCGTGGGCGTGGCGGAGTTGCGCGCGGGCGACGCGGGCGAGGTGGTACTGGATGCGACGAGCTTCTATGCCGACTCCGGCGGGCAGGTGGGCGACGTGGGCTGGCTGATGGGCGCGGGGCACTCGACGACGGTCGCGGATGTGAGTGGAGCGTCGAAGCCGGTGCAGGGAGTTTGGGCGCATCGCGTGGTGGCGAGGGAGAGGATCGCGGTGGGCGATGTGGTGGATACGGTCGTCGATGGCGAGGTGCGGGCGGCGGTGACGCGGAACCATACGGGGACGCACCTGCTTCATGCGGCGTTGCGCGAGGTGCTGGGGCGGCATGTGAAGCAGGCGGGTTCGTCGGTGGACCGGGCGCGGCTGCGGTTCGACTTCTCGCACTTTGCGGGAGTCGCCGAGGAGGAGCTGGCGCAGGTCGAGGAGATTGTGAACCGGCAGGTGCTGGCGAATACGGCGGTAGAGACACTGGTGGATGTGCCCATCGATGTGGCTGTGCAGGAACTGGGGGCGATGGCTCTCTTCGGCGAGAAGTATGGCGACAAGGTTCGCGTGGTGAAGGTTGGGGATTTTTCGACTGAGCTTTGCGGCGGGACGCACACGCGGGCAACCGGCGAGATTGGGCTTATCAAGCTGGTGGGCGAAGGGTCGGTGTCGAGCGGTGTGCGGAGGGTGGAGGCGGTGAGCGGCTGGGGCGCGCTGGGCGAGTTCCGGCGGGACTACGAGGTGGCGCGCGTGGTCGGGCAGATCGTCGGAGGTGCGGAGACATCGGGGCAGAGCGAAAGTGCGCTGGCGGATGCGTTGCGGGCGCGGATCGCCGCGACGGAAGAGGAGATGAAGAAGCTGCGGCGCGAGCTGGATGCGGCGCGCATGAAGTCGGCCTCGGCTGCGGCTGGGGAGGCGAGCGCGGTCGAGGTGAAGGGCGTAAAGCTGTTGGTGCAGCGCGTCGATGGGCTGGAGCGCGGACCGATGCGCGACCTGGTGGACCAGATGCGGAGCAAGCTGGGATCGGGCGTGGTGGTGCTGGGCGCGGCCTCGGAGGACGGCAAGGTTGCGCTGATTGTGGGCGTGACGAAAGACCTGACGGGCAAGGTCCACGCGGGGAAGATTGTGGGTGCGCTGGCCGGACTGGTCGGCGGCAAGGGCGGCGGACGGCCGGATCTTGCCGAGGCGGGCGGGAGCGATGTGGGTGCGCTCGACGGCGCGCTGGCAAAGGCGGCGGAGGTTGTGGGGGGATTGCTCTGACGCACGGGGGTATCGCAGGGAGTACCGGGTGGTTTTTGCGTGGGGCGGCGGGGCGGCGCGACTTAAACTGAGGGAGAGATGTCTCTCGGCAAACAGATGCGATGGGTGCGGTGTGCGATGTGCGTGGCCGCACTGAGTTGTGTTGCGGCGATGTGCTGCGGCGCGACGCGGGTACGCGCGGAACCAACGACCGTGGCCAGGGCCCATGCGGCGAAGAAGAACGTGGCTCTGACGCCGTGGGAGCAGGCGGAGCAAGGGCGGGATGCGCTGGAGGCAATTCCAGAGGAGACGCGCACACAGTCCGATTACACGCGGGTGATGGACGCCTATCGGGCCATCTATCATGCGGACCCGGCAGACGTTCATGCGGCGGCGGCGGTGAATGCGGTGGCCGAACTGCTGGCTGAGCAGGGGCACACGCTGCACGATGAGAAGAGCCTGCGCGCGGCGGTGGGGCAGTATGAGTTTCTGCGCACACAGTATCCGGCGAGTTCGCTGGGGGTGCAGGCGCTGCTGGCCGAGGGGCAGATTGCACAGAACGACCTGAAGGATGCGGCGACGGCACGAGAGAGGTACAAGCTGCTGCTGAAGGAGCACGCCAGGAGCGAGCAGGCGGAAGAGGCGCGGGCGGGGCTGGCTTCTCTGGTGCAGGGAACAGGGAACAGGGATCAGGGAACAGGAAAGACGGGGCAATCGGTTGCGGCTGGAACCCATGTCTCAGTGGCGAGACCCTCCGACAAGCTCAGCGCAGGCAGTGGGGCACCCATTTCCGTGGCGGACCAACCCACTACTCATCCAACACAACCGGCAAAGCTGGCTGCAACCACGGCCCATGGCGATGCTGCAACAAGTGGGGCGACCAACGGCGTGCGTTCAACAAAGAGCGGAGTCTCGTCGCTGCCGGCGATGGCGCAGACTTCAGGGGTTGTCGAACCCACTCATCGCGATAAGACTGCGATGAATGGGGCACCCGGCATGGGCACGAGCCAACCCACTCATCTAACCCCACTAACCCCACCGGCAAGGCCGGCGGGGATTCCGGTTCGCGATGTGACCGCGATGAGTGGGGCACCCGGTGGCGCGGCTGGCGTCGAGACGCGCAATGGGAAACCGGCGCTGGTGACTGGGATTCGGCATTGGTCGACGGCGACGTATACGCGAGTGGCGATCGACCTGGGCGACAACGTGACGTATGAGGCGGCGCGCGTGCCGAACCCGGACCGGATTTATTTCGACCTGCATGGGACGCGGCTGGCGCCGGAGCTGGTGGGCAAGAGCTTCGCGGTGACCGACGATGGGTTTCTGAAGAAGGTGCGTGCGGCGCAGTACTCGGACGACGTGACGCGGGTGGTGCTGGATGTGAACGATGTGACGGAGTATTCGGCGTTTCTGCTGCCGAACCCGTACCGGCTGATCATCGACATCCATGGAGGCAAAGAGGCAGGGAACAGCGAACAGGGACCAGGGACCAGGGACCAGGCGACAGGGAACAAGGACGACATGGCTGGGTTGGCGGTAGGCGATGTGCCTGCTCCGCGCGCGGCGGTTACGGTGAAGCCGACGGTGGCGCGCCCCGTGCCGAACAGCGTGGCGACAAAGAGCGCGAACGCGGCCAGCGAGGTTGCGGATCTGAGCCAGTTGCCGGGCAAAGTGGAGGCGACGAGCAAGCCGACATCGAAGCCGATCTCGGCAGTGGTGGAGACAGGGAACAGGGAGCAGGGAACAGGGACCAGCCATAGCGGCGATGCGAGTTCGAGCGCGGCGGAAATGAATGCTGCAGCAGTGACGCCGGCGGATACAGCTTCAGGTGCTTCAGCGAGTTCCTTGTCGAAGACGCGCAGGAGCAAGGCGAAGGCGGCGGGCGGTTCGACAACCGCGGCTGAAGCGACGACCGTTGTGGTGGATGCGACGCCGGCGCGGGCGGCAGTGCCGACGGCCGATGGCGAGACATCGCTGGTGCGCGCGCTGGGACTGAAGATCGGGCGCATCGTGATCGACGCAGGGCACGGCGGGCATGACTCCGGCACGCTGGGCGTGGACGGGATCGAGGAGAAGGACGTGGTGCTGGACGTGGCGCTGCGCCTGGGCAAGCTGCTGCACGACCGGCTGGGCGCGGAGATTATCTACACGCGGTCGGACGATACGTTTATTCCGCTGGAGACGCGGACGGCGATCGCCAACAAGGCTCAGGCGGACCTGTTCCTGTCGATCCACGCCAACTCGTCGCCGGATGAGAGCGCGCGCGGAGTGGAGACTTACTACCTGAACTTCACATCCGATCCGACGGCGCTGGACGTGGCGGCGAGGGAGAACGCGGTGAGCGACCAGTCGATCCACCAGTTGAGCGACCTGGTGAAGAAGATTACGCTGAAGGACAAGATCGCCGAGAGCCGCGAGTTTGCCAGCGACGTGGAAGGTTCGCTCTACGCGGGGTTGCAGAAGAACAATGCGGGACTGAAGGACCGTGGCGTGAAGAAGGCGCCCTTCGTGGTGCTGATCGGGGCGAATATGCCATCGATCCTGGCGGAGATCTCGTTTGTGACCAACCCGAAGGACGCCGAGCAGTTGCGCGATCCGGAGTATCGCGAACGCGTGGCGGAGAGCCTGTACAAGGGCGTGGCGCGCTACGAGGGCGGGCTGAGCGGCGCGCGCGTTCCGACGGAGCGGGCGGCGGCGGGGCGGTAGTTGAGTGGTGGCCCGGGGCAGAG